>CADBVL010000019.1:8768-28639 GCA_902798015.1 uncultured Bacteroidales bacterium | reverse complement strand
CCACGATATGATGCAGGATAGCCGGTAGGTCTTTCGTCTCTTTGGAGTGACCTACGTACCATGTGATGGTGTCGGCTAAGTCCTGTGCATCGCCGTTCTGGAACAAGAACTGTTTAGGGTAGGTGTCTCCTAAGGTCTCGATAAACGTCGGCAAACAGGAGGCAATAACCGGTTTCTCAAAATACAAACCTAATAACAAGGCGCCGCTCTGCGAGATCTCCCGGTATGGGAAGATCAGGATGTCGCTTGCTTGAATCTCCTGATACAGTTCCTGATCGCTGAGGTACTGGTTTCGCCATTCGATATGTTGGTCCGCGGCACGCTGCCAATAGGTGTTGTACAGTTTGCTATCGGTGTATCCGACGATTCGTATGTGCAGGTGCCGGCGAACCTCCTCGGGGAGCAACTCGCTCGCATGAATGAGCAGGTCGGTACCTTTGTAGTGCGATTGTTGACCGAAGAGTAGGAGGCGCGTACCCGAATGCTTCGGGCTCTCCGCCGGTACGGGTTGCGGCGTGAAGATACCATGATGTACAACGGCTACGTGTGCTGCCGGTATGCCAAAGACCTTACTTATCGAACGAGCGGTGTCCTGTGTGTGGGTGATGAAGCAGTCTATGAGTGGAAGGATCGCTACTATACGCTGCCTGTATTTCTCTTTCCCGGCCGCCGAACAGTTATGCGGGTATATATTATGCACGGTCAAGAGAATCTTCAGGCGCGGGTTCTTCCGACGCACCCACTTAAGCCAGTGCTTCTCCAGACTGCATATTTCCATAAAGGGCAACCACTGTAGATGCATTACGTCTATCTGTTCCCGCCGGATATATCGGGCCACCTTGCCGTAATTGATGATACCTTCTACCACCTTCAACATTCGTTTCCACAGGTGCTTGCTATGTTTGTGCTTCTTAGGAATGAGGTTGCACAGCGAGAGCGGTGGTAGTTGCGTCTGGATGCTATAGGTGGGGCAAGCGAAGACCACCTGATCTTCTGCCTGTAACGATGCTTTGACACTCTCGTAGAGCGCCCGATCGTACTTGTCCACTTTACCCGATATGTCAACCGCCAATATTCTCATTTAGTATCTTTCTTAGTCGTTCGATGCCTACCTCCAGACCAAAGGTCTCATAGTGTTTGTCTTGTATCTTCGCGCGCGAGTAGTCGGCGCTCTGCATGTATTGTATGAGTTGTCTCAGCCCTTGCTCAAAACTCTCAGGGTCGTTGTAGGTATAAAAATACGGAGCATCCAACAGCGCGTCATACCCGCGTGCGGAACGTTCGTGCACCAGCACCGGCTGACCGGATCGCAAGCCGTCCATTAGGCGCAGTTTCAGCCCTCCGCCGGCGTCCATAGGGCAGAGATAGATCGCACTCTCGGCTGCTAATTCGCGGATGTTCTTCGGATTCGGCGTGAGGGTCATACAGTCGTGTTGTTGTACCATTTCCCGAATCGCTTTCGACGGGTTGCGACCCATGAGGTGAATCGTCCAGTCCGGCAAGACGCGGCGGAAGAGCGGCAGGTACTGCTCTGCAAAACGGAGGAGCGGCGCCTGGTTCTGTATGTCACCCAGCGCACAGGTGATGACCGCGCTCTTCGAAGCGGGATGGGGCACCACGGCTTGCCGTTCAGCGCGCGTCTCAAAGATACTCGTCACGTGTCCGCCCCTTGATAGCCTTTGCGTTCCCAATAACGGACTATCCGGTCGGTGCGACCTTTCAGGGTGAGGATAGACTTGCTATCCATCCGGTACTCCGATTCAAAGTTATGGTGTAATACCATGATGCTCAGACCTAAGGCGTGGAGCGCTTGGATATTACAGCCGGCGTATAATCCCGTGTTAATCAACACCCATTCATACTCCCCTTGGTGCGCCCGCAGATACTCCATGAGGAAGGACGCGCTGCGGTAGAAGCGGCCGCGCAGGAAACCCAGCACGCACTGCATATGACTCCTTCGGGGCACATCTATAGTCCGATAGCGACCGTCACGAATGTGCGCCTCTTGAGGATGCAGCACGTCCACTCGACCCGGGTACAGCGCCAAAAGGGCCTCCATGTAGGCTTGCGTACAAAACGACCCTCCGTTGGGAATAGTGATCGTCGTGTTGGTGGCGTCTATGAGTATTCGTTTAGCCATGGGTCTTAACTGCGTTTTTTTATAGAGTGATACAGCACGTAGTATGCTTTCTTCAGTGCTACGCGGGGTAAGTTCCTGCAAAGTGTCTTGCGATACTCCTCATCTACCTCATTGTGAGTGGGACGATGGAGATAGCGAATCTTCCAACAGGTATCAAGCGCAATCGCACGTAGTTTGCCGAAGGTGTGCGAATGACGGGTGATGGTACCTTCATTGTCGCGATACTGGAAAACGACCTGCTGCGTATTGGCAATACCCTGTGCCTCGGCAGCCCGAATAGCGGTGATATCATCGCTGCCCCAGGCGTAAGGCAGGTCATAGAACCCACCTGCTGAGAGAAGCGCCGAACGCTCATAACAGAAATCGCCGATAAACTGATGGCGGTAGGTAAACGTCCGATTGAAGAACAAACTCATCGCGGACTCCCACTCCGGGCGCGCTTTCGTATGGCAGACGAGTTGACTCTTGGCGTCGATGATATCCGTCTGACCATGCAGCACCGATACCTTCGGATAGCGTGCAATCAGTTTGGCGTAGGTAGCTAAGCAGTTCGGCATCAGTTTGTCATCATCGCCCATGCAGATAATATAGTCCCCTGCAGCGAGGCTCAGACAGTAGTTCCACTGCTTGACGAGGCGTCGGGCACCGATATTGTGTTGGTTCTCGTAGTAATGAATACGCGGATCGGTATAGGTCTCTACAATGCCGCGGATATCTTCCGGAGAGGCATCATTGACGATGATCAGTTCCCACGACTCATAGGTCTGCACCAAAATGCTATCGATGCATTCCTTCAGGAAGGAACGCTTATACGTCGGGAGCAATATGGAAAACAGCGTACTCATACAGGTTCTTTATGCCGGTGCCTCAATAGGTATTCCAAGCCGAAGAGCAGATAGAAGATAAACACCGCTAATATCTGCAGGTTGGCCTCAAAAGAGTAATTAAACAAATACATTCCTCCCTGCATACACACCGTCATAGCGAAATAGACCAGGATGGCGCGGTGGAACGGTATTTGGTTCTGGGCATTGGTGCGGGTGAGCATGGTGAATACGAAACTAAACAGGATAAAGAGGATAGCGGTCACCGTGCCGCCGAAGTCCAACACGAAGTCCCCGACAAACGTAGAGAAGATAGAATCGTCCATCTTCATGTCGTAATACGTATTACGCACGTCAAAGATACCGTTTGGCGATGACAGTCCGATGAGTTTTTTGAACAAATTGCACGTTCGGTCACCATAGCGGATACCGTCTGCATCCAAAGCATAGTTGTTGAAATAGTACGGCGCTTCGCCGGTATAGTAGATGATACCTCCTAACAGACCACCCTCTTCTTCGCCAAAACGACTGATGGACAGGGCAATAAACGGAATGGTAATCAAAATAGCCAAGGAGATAAGAATCACCCGTACCCAGCGCTTGACTTGCTGGGAGAGCATGGGTTTCAAAGCGAGATAAGCGATGATGATGTTAAACACCGACATCGTCACTTCCGTACGCTGGCCGTTACTTAGGGAATGGAAGGACTTGATGATGATACATATGCCGAATCCGAGTATGGCCCATAAGCGCCGTTTCTCTAAGGTCAGATAGTAGAAGAATAGGAAAAAGGCCAGTGGGGAGAAGATATTAAAGATGATCGCCGGGATATTGCTGATCGCGCCATCGTAATTGCTATCTTCCGATTGGGACTCATAATACAAATCCGCACCGGCATCGCTATCCAACATGATACTGCGCAAGCCGTCCGCCATGTGACTGAGGATGTTCGGAATCTGTATGAGCGTGCACAGGATATAGATGATGGCGAATATGTTCAGAAACAAGATAGTCGGAGGCTCTATCTTCTGAATATCGTTCCGGTCGTATTGAAGCGTTGGCCGGAGGGCTATCCATTCCATGAGCGCCAGGTATATAAACGGGAAGAGTCTCAGTGGCACTACTTCGCCGTACGGCCGGTTCGGGTCAAAAAACCAAAAGGCCCCGACAATAGGGTACAGTACGTAGGTGAACAAGATGATACTGCCGGCCCCCCAGCGCCAGTCTATCTGACGTTGGTGCCTCCAGAATATATATGCCATCAGAACGATGTATATCAGGGCATATATTATGTCAATGCTGCCTATTTCCTCCATAATTCTTTAATCACCATACTCGGCCACTTCCAGTTCTGGTACGCCAATTGTGCCAGACCCGGCGCGAGGATCAGTCCCCATACTCCCATGTGCAGCGGACTGAGGAAGATCCATAATAGGATGACCGTAGCTGCGCCGCTCAATAATGACGGGATGAAGAACGGAATCTTGTTGTCCGCCATGATAAAACCGCCGGAGATCGCATGGTTCTGCTCCAGCGTGTTAATAAGCAGCATGGCCGCCAGCATGGTTGCCGGTACAAACTGCGTCTGGCTGCCAATCAGTCTCAACGCCCACTCTCCGAGTCCCAACCACACCAGCCCGCCGAGCACAAAGGTGCCTATCAGGCTGCCAATACATATCATGTAATAGCGTCGCAAACTCATGATGTCATTCTCCGCACGGCACTGCGCCAACTTCGGCGCGTAGGATTGGTAACCCACCGTCGCGCAGCGCGTCAATATATCCATCACCTGTACCGTGATGCCGTAACAAGCGATATCCTCCAGCGTGAGGAAGACCGATCCGATGAGCAGCGACGATTTATTGACTAAAAATCCGCCCAACTGCGTGAGGCCGACCTTCACGGCGTTCGGTGTGATGGCCGAGAGAATCTGTCTGGTGTTCTGCGTCTCTGCTGTCTGAAGGTGCGCTTTCAGATTCCGCGTGAAGAATACCCTATGGCTGACGAAGCGGCGAACAAGCACAGAGATCAGTTGCGCGGACACGATAGCCGTCAGACCCAAGCCCGCGTATATCAGTCCTATCGCCAGACAGACGTAAATGCTTTGCGCCAGGATATTTATCTGCTGGATACGCTTGATGTATCCTTTGCCGGTGAGCAGCGCGTCGTAGTAGAGCGTGTAGAGGTTGTAGCAATTGATGGTGATGAGTATCATCCATGCGATCAGGGCATCCTGATGATCCCCGGAGTATTTGCGTAAGATGTAGAGGAGATAGGCCGTTCCCGCTGTTCCTAACAGCGCCAAAACTGCCAATGCTACCCATCGGTAGAACCGCCGCATGGCTTCGATCGTACCATTCAGCAAACCGTAATCTACCTCGGCATCCGTTGCCGCGTGCGCCACACCTTCTTTCTGCAGCGTCTTTACGCCGGAGAAGATATAACTGATGTTACGCGCAAAGGAAGGACGGAAACCAAAATCCAGCAGCATAACCAAGACGGTGATAGTCTGGAAGATGTTCCAGATACCTACCGTCTCTCGGGGCATCTCGTGAAGGATAAACGGCAGGAGTATCACTCCCGCGCCAATCATGAAAAACGTGCCGGCGTAACTCCACGCGATCTCTCGCTTCCCGATATGTTCTACTTTCTCAGCCAATTAGTCTCTCTTGAAAATATCTCGTGTATACACTTTCTCTTTCACGTCATCCAGACAACTGTCATAACGATTGGCAATGATAGCCTGGCTGCGAAGCTTGAATTGCTCCAGGTCATTCACCACTTCGCTACCGAAGAACGTTGTGCCATTCTCCAGAGTCGGTTCATAGATGATTACCTGCGCGCCCTTTGCCTTTACGCGTTTCATGATACCTTGGATGGACGACTGACGGAAGTTGTCGGAGTTCGATTTCATCGTCAGACGATAGACTCCGATTGTGCAGTCATGCTCTTGCGTTGCATCGAAATCACCCTTATGGTAATAGTCGTAGTAACCCGCTTTCGCCAGAACACGGTCTGCAATGAAGTCTTTGCGAGTGCGGTTCGATTCAACGATTGCTTCAATGAGGTTTTCCGGCACATCTTCGTAGTTCGCCAGCAGTTGTTTTGTATCTTTCGGCAGACAGTAACCGCCGTACCCGAACGAGGGATTGTTGTAATGCGTACCGATACGCGGGTCGAGACATACACCGTCGATGATGGCTTTTGTGTCCAGACCTTTCATCTCTGCGTACGTGTCCAGTTCGTTGAAGAAACTGACGCGCAGCGCCAAATAGGTATTGGCGAACAACTTCACGGCCTCGGACTCCGTCAGTCCCATGATGCGCACTTCGACATCCTTCTTAAGCGCGCCTTCCTTGAGCAAGTTCGCAAAAGTCTCAGCGGCCTGATAGGTAGCAGGGTGGTCAAGGATTGTACCAACGATGATACGACTTGGGTACAAGTTGTCTTCAAGGGCCTTGCTCTCGCGCAGAAACTCCGGCGAGAAGAGAATATTCTCACATCCGTATTTCTTGCGCACCGCCATCGTGTATCCTACCGGAACAGTGGATTTGATGACCATGATGGCATTGGGGTTAACGCGCAACACCGTCTCGATGATGGTTTCTACCGCCGAGGTGTCGAAATAGTTGCGACGGCTGTCATAATTCGTCGGCGCAGCAATCACCACGTATTCCGCATTCTTGTAAGCCTTCTCGGCATCCAAGGTTGCCGTCAGGTGTAATTCCTTTTCGGCAAAGAATTTCTCAATATACTCGTCCTGAATAGGAGACTGCCGGTGATTAATCATCTCCACTTTTCCCGGGATGATGTCCACTGCCGTCACCTCATGATGCTGGGAAAGGAGGGTGGCGATACTCAACCCTACATATCCCGTTCCTGCGACTGCAATCCGCATAGACTTTAAACTTTAAACTTTCAACTTTTAAATGTGCTCCTCGACGCCGCGGAAGTGAACATTGAGTTCATGCAGGTGTTCCAACAAAACACCGAGCGAGGTGCCTTTGGTCATCTCTGCAAACGCATTGACATCTTTCGGGAAGCATTTTCCTCCGTAGCCGAACTTACCGTCCGGACCCGGTACATAAGTGTGCGTATCGTTGATATATCCCGACAGCAGTACACCTGTGTGCACCTTGCGCCAGTCGGCTCCCATCTTCTCGCAGTACTCCTTGCAAGCGTTGAAATACGTAACTTTGTATGCACCGAAAACATTGTGCATGTATTTCGTCAACTCGGCCTCCAACGGACTCATGACGGTGAATTTCTTGCCTACGAAAATCTTCGTCAGCAATGCTTGTGCACCGGTAAAGACCATGGTCTGCTTGTTAAAATCTTCGATGAACGTGCGTTCTGTCAAAAACTCCGGCATGTAAAATACTTGATGCCCCGTCTCCTTTGAGAGACGTTCACTGGTACCCGGCAGAATGGTCGTACGCACAAACACCGGTACGTCAGGGAGGTTCTTGATCAGTTCTGTCATCAGCCGCAAATCCTGCGTACCGTCTTCCTCTGTCGGCACATGGATTTGAAGAAAGGCTACATCAATGTCACTCAGGTCATCGTTGTAACCTTTGTAGGGGTCGCTGATAAATAATTTGCAATCAGGGTTGTTGTTCTCCAACCAGTTTTTGAGGGCTCCTCCAACGAAGCCGCATCCGATAATTCCAACGTTTATCATTTTGTATGTTTTTTTAATTTATATTCCTTTTACCTTTCAATTTTCGCCTTTCAGTCTTCAGTTTACAAAAAGCGGGCGCAAAGATACAACATTTTTTTTATATGTGCAAGTGCGCGCGTACAATATTTTCAAAAATGTGCCTTTTCGGCTAAAAAATCAAAAACTTTCAACTTTCAACTTTCAACTTTCAACTTTTATTCGTACCTTTGCAGCCAAATTGCCGTAAAATGGCCTAACAATAAAAAACGATAAACAAATGAAACATTTCAAATTATGGAATACGCTCTGCGGATGGCTCGTGTTTGCGATCGCTGCAGCGACGTATCTCCTGACTATGGAGCCCACCGCTTCGTTCTGGGACTGCGGTGAGTTCATCTCCAGCGCCTGGAAACTGGACGTTGGACACCCGCCCGGAGCACCGTTTTTCATGCTCATGGGGCATTTCTTCAGTCTTTTTGCCTCGGACACGGCGCACGTAGCTATGTGCGTCAATGCCCTTTCGGCACTTGCGAGCGCCTTCACGATCCTCTTCCTTTTCTGGACCATTACCGCCCTCGCGAAGAAACTCGTGCAACCTGATGAGTTGTGGAAAGGCATCGCCTTGCTGGGTGCCGGCACCATAGGTGCCCTCGCGTACACCTTCAGCGACACCTTCTGGTTCTCGGCCGTCGAAGGAGAAGTGTACGCTTCGTCCTCCTTATTCACGGCGGTTGTCTTCTGGCTCATCCTCAAATGGGACGAGCAGGCTGATGAAGAAGGGTCGGATAAATGGCTGATTCTCATCGCCTATCTCATGGGCCTGAGTATCGGAGTGCACCTTTTGAACCTCCTGACTATTCCGGCCATCGGACTCGTCTATTATTTCCGTCGTTACGACTTCTCGTGGAAGGGAATGATCTATGCTTTCCTGGCTTCCTGCCTGATCTTGCTGGTCATCCTGTATGGTATTATACCGGGCTTCCCGACACTCATCGGATGGTTCGAACTGCTCTTTGTGAATGGCTTCGGATGTCCGTTCAACACGGGTATGTGGGTATGTCTTGTCCTGACTGTCGGACTCCTCGTCTGGGCGATTCTTTACACGAAGAAACGTTCGGATGCCGAGTACGAAGAGGCGAAAGACAAAAATCTCTGGCGTTGGCTCAACACGGGAGTACTGATGTTAACAGTCATCCTCATCGGGTACAGTTCGTACGCTGCGCTCGTCATTCGTTCCAATGCCGACACCCCGATGGACCAGAATAGCCCCGACAATGTCTTCTCGCTCAAATACTACCTCAACCGCGAGCAGTACGGCGATCGTCCGCTCTTCTACGGCCAGACATACAACGCTCCCGTCGAGTTGCGTATCGAAGGAAACATGTGTGTGCCGGTAGAGAAGAAAGGACACGCGCAGTATGCGCCCGCTCCGAAAGTGGAAGGAGAGAAAGACCATTATGTCATCACCGGCTATAAGACGGACTATCAGTATATGAAGCAGTTCTGTATGCTCTTCCCCCGCATGTATTCTGCGCAAGGAAGCCATGTTCAGGCATACAAAGAGTGGGCGAACGTCAAGGGCAAACGCGTACGTTATGAGTACTGCGGACAGCAGAAAACGGAGTACTGCCCGACCTTCGGAGAAAACCTCCGTTTCTTCTTCCGCTATCAGGTGAACTTCATGTACTGGCGCTATTTCATGTGGAACTTTGTGGGACGCCAGAATGACCTGCAGTCCTATGGCGACATTACCAAAGGAAACTGGATATCCGGTATCTCTTTCATCGACAACGCCATGTTAGGCGACCAGGACTTGCTGCCTACCGAACTCAAGGAGAACAAAGGACATAATGTCTATTATTTCCTGCCGCTCCTCCTTGGTATAATAGGTATCGTTTGGCAGTGCGGAAAACGCAACGCGAAGGGTGAAGGCGAAGGATGGAAGAACTTCACGTTGACCTTCCTTCTCTTCTTCCTCACGGGTTTGGCGATTGTGTTGTATCTCAACCAGACGCCGTACCAGCCGCGTGAGCGAGACTATGCTTATGCTGGTTCGTTCTATGCTTTCTGTATCTGGATCGGTCTCGGTGTGTTGGCGCTCATCGACTGGATCAATAGTGCGCTGAAGAGCGAAACGGGTAAGACCTGCGTAGCCATCGCTGCTTCCTTGCTCTGCTTAGGTGTTCCGGCACTCATGGCGCAGCAGAACTGGGATGACCACGACCGGTCACAGCGTTACTCCTGCCGGGACTTCGGTGCCAACTACCTCAAGTCTTGCGAGACGCAGGCTATCCTGTTCTCTAACGGCGATAACGACACCTTCCCCTTATGGTACAATCAAGAGGTTGAAGAGGTCGGAACGGACATCCGTGTCTGCAACCTCTCGTATCTCCAAACGGATTGGTACATCGCGCAGATGAAGCGTCCGTACTACGACTCGAAGGCATTGCCTATCTCTTGGGAATACAAGGATTACATGCCCGGTGCGAATGAGATTGCCCGTGTCGATAACCGTCTGGGTCAACCCATCTCCGTGGAGAAAGCCTTTAACTTCCTCCGCTCCGATGACCCGCGTACCAAGACGCGCGAAGGAGACAACTACTTACCTTCCGACCAACTCTACGTGGAGACACCCGATGGAGAACAGATTATGATCCAGAAGAAACGAATGTACACCCGTTCGCAGATGATGATCATGGAGATGCTCTCTACCAACAAATGGGAGCGACCCATCTATTTCTGCGCTACCGTAGGTAATGATTATTATCTGGGTCTTGAACCGTACATGGAGCTGACGGGTCTCACCTACCAGATCACGCCGACTCGCAGTCGTGACGGGCAACCTCGCGTCAATACGGAGAAGATGTACGAGAATATGATGCATAAGTTCGCTTATGGCAACATGAATATCCCGGGCATCTATATCGACGAGAACCTCATGCGAATGTGCCGCACGCATCGGATGATGTTTGCCCAACTGGCAGAACAACTCATCCGCGAGAACCAACGCGACAAAGCACTTGAGGTGCTCGATTTCTCCGAAGAACAACTGCCTGGCTATAACATTCCGTACGACTATACTTCCGCTTCCATGGCGCAGATGTATTTCCTCTTGCATCAAGATGAGAAAGCACTCGCTATCATGGATGAGGTTGCGAAGACCTGCGTGGAGTACCTGCGCTTCGCGCAGTCTCTCGACCGTCGCCAGCGTCAAGTCATGGAATCGACTACCGGCCGTGAAGCAGCCATTTTGAGTTATGTGCTCCAGACATGCGAACGGTTCGGGCAGTCGGAATTTGTAGATAAATATTATCCGGAATACGCTGCTTATGTTAACAATTAATAAAATACCGGTTTTGCTGCTCACGGGTTATCTCGGGAGTGGCAAAACCACACTTCTGAACCGCATTTTGACGAATACCAAAGGAATCCGTTTTGCGGTGATTGTCAATGATATAGGAGAGGTGAACATAGACGCTTCGCTGATCCAGCAAGGCGGGGTAGTCAGCCAAAACGATGACAGCCTCGTTGCCCTCCAGAACGGATGTATCTGTTGTTCACTGAAGATGGACTTGGTGCAGCAACTCCACGACCTCGCCGCACAAAAAGCCTATGACTACATCGTCATCGAGGCTTCGGGTATTTGCGAACCCGCTCCGATCGCCCAAACACTCTGCAGCTACGCGCAGATGGTGCCGCAGTTCGCGCAAGACGGACTGCCGGTTCTCGACTGTATCTGCGCCGTGGTGGACGCGCTGCGTCTAAGAGATGAGTTCAATGGGGGAGACACTTTGGCACATTATGTGCCCAAAGAGGAGGACTTGGAGGCGCTGGTCATCGAGCAGATAGAGTTCTGCAACATCATCCTGCTCAATAAGGCCGCAGAAGTGGCTCCCGAGGAGTTGGAACATATCAAATCCATCATTCGGGCTATCCAGCCGAAGGCGGAGATCATCGAGACGAACTACTGCGATGTGGATCTCGACAAACTGCTCAATACGCATCTCTTTGACTTTGACCGCACGGCGACTTCCGCTACATGGATTCAGGAAGTAGAGGATGCCCGCCATCACGATCATCATGATGATGACGACGATGAGCATGAACACGAGCATGATGAGCATGATGAGCATGAACATCATCACCACCATCATCATGATCATGACCACGAAGGACATGACCACCTCGCGGAATTCGGCATTGACACCTATGTATATTACGCGCGCAAACCGTTCGACCTCGGACTCTTCGACGAGTTCGTTGCGGCTCATTGGCCGAAGAATGTATTGCGCTGCAAAGGAATGTGCTATTTTGCCGAAGAATACGACATGTGTTATCTCTTCGAACAGGCAGGACGGCAGTTCAATCTCCGCAAAGCCGGCGAATGGTTCGCTACCATGCCCAAGGAAGAACTGATGCAACTCATGGCGGACGATCCCCAACTGCGCAAAGACTGGGACGACCAATACGGAGATAGAATGCAGAAACTCGTCTTCATCGGCCAGCATCTTGACAAAAACGCCCTCAAAGAGGCTTTGGATAACTGCCTGCAATGAAACGTATCATCAATCCCTGGACACATACGCCCGGATATAATTGTTTTGGCTGTAGTCCGGACAACCCCATCGGAACGCGGATGCGTTTCTTCGAGGACGGCGATAGTATCGTCTCCATTTGGCGGCCTACGCAGAACCATCAGTCGTGGGTCAACACCCTTCACGGCGGAGTGCAAGCCGTTCTCTTGGACGAAGTATGCGGATGGGTAGTCTTTCATCTCCTCAAGACTGCCGGCGTCACGGCGAAGATGGAGATGCGCTATCATAAACCCGTCTCCACGCTGCAGGACTACATCAAACTGCGCGGATCCCTCGTGGAGATGCGTCGGAATGTAGCTATCGTAAAAGGAGAACTCTTTTCCGCTGACGGAGAATTGCTCTGCGAATGTACCTGCACGTACTTCACGTTCCCACAGGAGAAAGCGAAAGAGACGATGGGCTATTTACCCTCTACGGTTGAGGAAAAAGACTATTCGTGGGAAGAAGCTATTTCACTTTTCTGATCAACGTTAGTCCGTCACGTAATGGGAGGATGACTTGCTCAAAGCGGTCATCCTCTTTTACTTTGTCGTTGAAAGCCCTAAGCCCCAAAGTCTGTTTGTCTTTGTCGTACGCAGGGTCGATAATATGTCCGTCCCAGAGCGTGTTGTCTGCCAATATAAAACCACCCACGGGCACCAAGGGATAAACCAAGTCCAAGTACGCGCAGTACTCCCGTTTGTCAGCGTCGATAAAGACAAGGTCGTAAAGCGCTTCTCTGTTTATTGCTTCGCGTTTATTGCCTTCGGCGCTTAGGGCTTCTTTGCAATCACCAATACGCAATTCTATCCGTTCGCATAGAGGTGAGCGCGATAAATTGCGTCTTATTGTATCTTCCAGTTCATCGTTGTGCTCGATCGTCACCAGTCTCCCGTCTTCCGCCAACCCTTCCGCCAGACACAGCGCACTATAACCCGTGAACGTACCCAACTCCAAGATGCGTTTCGGACGAATCATCCAACTCAGCATACTTAACACGCGACCCTGCACATGACCACTCAACATATGAGGATTTAATATATGAACGTGCGTGTCGCGCGTGATATGCTCCAGAACGGTGTTTTCAGGGCTCGAATGGGCGGAAATGTACTCGTCAAGTGTCATATTGTTACGAAATTTGATGCAAAAGTAGAAAAAAATTTGCACATATCAAAATAAATTACTAATTTTGCAAGCAAATTAAATCATTTTATCAAAATAATGGAAAAAATTGACGAGTTGGACCGTAAAATCCTCAAGATTATTACCAAGAGTGCCCGCATCCCGTTCAAGGATGTTGCGGAGCAGTGCGGAGTGAGTCGTGCAGCTGTTCATCAGCGCGTACAGAAGATGTTTGATAATGGTGTCATCACCGGTTCCAGTTACCATGTACAGCCGAAGATGTTGGGTTATCAGCTCTGTGTGTATATCGGAATTGCCATGGAGAAAGCCTCCATGTACAACCAGGTTATCGCGGCGTTGGACAAGATACCAGAAGTGGTCGAAGCACAATATACCTTAGGTGCATTCGGACTGCTGATCAAGGTATATGCCCATGACAACGAGCATCTGCTGTGGATCCTGAATACGAAGATTCAGGAAATACCGGGAGTAGCGAACACAACGACTCTCACGGCTCTCGCACAACCTATCTATCGTCAATTACCGATCGAAGTCTGACATATGGAACGCGTCATTAGTGGAATACGACCTACGGGAAACTTGCACCTCGGTAATTATTTCGGGGCGGTGAAGAGTTTTGTGAAGATGCAGGACGAGTACGACTGCATGTTTTTCATTGCCGACTGGCACTCTTTGACTACGCATCCCACGCCCGAGAATATACGCAATTCCGTCAAGACCATCCTCAGCGAATATCTCGCTTGCGGAATTGATCCGCAGAAAGCACCGATATACGTCCAGTCGGATGTCAAACAGGTGTTGGAACTGTACCTGTACCTCAATATGAACGCTTATCTGGGCGAACTCGAGCGCGTTACTTCCTTCAAAGAAAAGGTACGCAAACAACCCGATAACGTCAACGCAGGACTGCTCACTTATCCTTGCCTCATGGCGGCGGATATCCTCATGCACAAAGCGGATAAAGTGCCTGTCGGAAAAGACCAGGAGCAGAACATGGAGATGGCACGGCTCGTCGCACGTAGATTCAATAGAATCTATAATGTCGAGTATTTCAAAGAACCGCAGTCTTTCCATTTCGCCGACAAGGCGGTCAAAGTGCCGGGTCTGGATGGTACGGGAAAGATGGGTAAATCCGAAGGAAACTGCCTCTATCTCTGCGACGACGAGAAGACCGTCACCAAGAAGATTATGCGCGCGGTGACCGATCAGGGTCCGACTCAACTCAATCAGGAAAAACCCGAAGTGATACAAAACCTCTTCACCCTCTGCGAACTGCTCTGCGGACCCGAGGCAACCGAGTACTACAACGACCTCTACAACCGAATGGAGATCCGTTACGGAGACATGAAGAAACAGATGGCGGCGGATGCCAACAAACTGCTGGCACCGATCCGCGAGAAGATTCTTGCGTATTCATCCGATGATGCATTCCTTGAGCGCATTATGCGGGAGGGTGCAGAGAAAGCAGCGGCACGAGCAGAAAAAACCATCGAAGAGGTACGCGAGATCATCGGTTTTAGAAAAATATGATAAAATCTAATAAAATAGGCAAATCCGTCTCCGTCCTTTTAGGGAGGGCCGGGGTAGGCTTCCTATTTCTGGCTTTCACTGCCTGCTCTACCGTGCAAAACGTCCCCATCGATGATGCGTACTATTCGCCAGCGGTAGAGAAACCCGCTAATATTGCTACTCCCTCCAGTTCAACTGGTTCGACTACTTCGACTACTTCGACTACTTCGACTACTCCCTCTACCCCCTCGACTTCCGTCGAGTACATCAATGTCCAAGACACCACCGTGACCATCCGCATCAAATGAAACGAGCCCTTTACATACTAGCATTGATCTCCCTCCTTTCAGGGAGGGCCGGGGTAGGCTATTCCCAAGACAACCAGCGTCTCGGTGAACGGACGATTATGGGAACGGCGCGTTATGTCGGCATGGGAGGAGCGATGACCGCCATAGGCGGTGACCCTTCAGCCTCACTGGACAACCCTGCCGGATTGGGACTGTACCGCCATCACGAAGTGATGCTTACGCTCGATGATGCGATAGGTATCAATACCCAGCGCGACACGAACCTCAAAGGACGTTCGAATATCTTCATGGCACCGCAGGCGTCTATCGTCATTCATATACCGACGGGGGCGGCAGACGGAACGGGTGTCCAGGCACATAATTTCCTCTTTTCCTACCATCGTGTGCAGTCGTATAACCGGCTCTTCGATGTATCAAGTGGGAGCATTCCTTCGCTTGGAGAACTCTTTGCTTCTACGGGTGCGGATTTAAAGATCCCTTACTGCGCCGAGCGGATGAACAACTCCAGTGCTTTGCTCTTGCGAGAGTGGGGGTATGTGAACGAATATACCTTGGACTGGGCAACGAATATAGCGAATAAGTGGTACGTCGGATTAGGGTTGCGCATCCATTCTTTCTCCTTCTCGGGTGACGCACAGTACGACGAGACATTTGATGTCTTTAATGCGCAGCAAAAGGCGATGTATAATATCAACCGCACTACCTTGGTCTTCAACGGCGCAGGAGTCGGTTTGGCTGCAGGGTTCATCTATCGTCCGGTGTCCTGGCTACGTCTCGGTTTCGGACTGGAGACACCGTCTCTTGGCAGGCTTCGCCGTAGTACCAGAGGGGATTTTTATGCTCTCACCGACACATTACGCTCAACGTGGTACGATACGGACAAGGAGTTCGGGGACTATCATCAACCGCTGCATCTCAGCACTTCGCTTGCTTTCCAGGTGAACTATTATGCCCTCATCGCTTTCCAGTATGACTACCGTCATCAGGCTTGGGCACTGGATAATCACAGCCTGCGCGCAGGACTCGAAGTCATCCCTATTCCGGGACTGTATATCAATGCCGGATATGTCTTCGAGAGTGCCTTCTCGCGTTCGAATTTGGTCGTCCATGTGGACCCCACGTTGAAACGCCAGGATGTCTATTTCCAACGCGTCAGATGGACCCAGTACGTCTCCGGTGGCATTGGCTACAGAGGGGCTAATTTCGTAGCACAACTGGCATACCAGTACCGTTGGCAGCGAATGCAGCTTTATGCGCACGAGAACGCATTGGATAACCCGTATGATCTCAATACAGCAACCCATCGTATCGTCCTGACACTGGGTTGGCGCAGATAAATAACATTGACATATTGCTAACACTCTACTAAGTTTAAGCGAGCATCGTACAACAAATAGGAACCGGAAAACTCAACAAATTATAACTAACCGAGTGCAAATGCTTCACTAATGGCGTGCCGGTACTCTCCGCCGAGACCCCGTGCATTGGATTAGTTTACATTCCTAATCCCCGGGTAGCGATGAGGTAGCCGGATTACAGAGGAAAAAGCAGGCCTCAAATCCTATTCTCAGGAAGTTTTCTCGAGCAAACGTTGTGCGGTGCTTTTTTTATGCCCCTAGGTGTCCCCGTCAACCGGGGAAACCGTAACAAGGGAAGGGGAAAGATAAAAAAAATGACGTACCTATTTGCATATATCAAAAATTTGCTGTAACTTTGCAGCGGCAAAGGTTTTATGAAAGAGTTACCGACATATACGCCCGATTTTGAGGAATATATCCGTCAAGGCGAGCCGGATAAAAAAGAGCGTGCGCAGATTTGGCGCACTGCGATTGGTTTGCAGCAGGTAGACGGATTAGAGGTATCGGAGTATTTTAAGGACAATGTTAAGCGCAATTAGTCATCAACCCGCCTGCTGAATATGCAGAACAACCCAGGAAAAATGTCGGTAATGCAGCGGGGAATGTCGGAATAAATGTCGGAATAAATGTCGGAATAAGAGAAGGTGAGATTCTACAATTGATACTTGCTAATCCTTCTGTATCTGCAGTTAAAATTGGCGAAGAGTTAGGCATAACCGCACGGCAAGCAAAAAGACTATTGTCCGCTTTGAAGCAGAAACAAATTATCCGCAGAATAGGTGCCAATAAAAATGGGCATTGGGAGATAATACAATCATAAACTATCGCTGGCCTTGACAGCGTTAAAAAGCAAGGGCATAATAAAAGGCGTTTATTGACATTGGGGTATTAGCTCATCTGGCTAGAGCGCAACACTGGCAGTGTTGAGGTGAGCGGTTCGAGTCCGCTATACTCCACGAAAAAGACATACATTGGCGCAAATGAGCGCCAAACATAGCGTAATAAGCCAAAACTTGATAACTTAAAACCCTAGACAAGTTTACAAAATCAACAGATGTTCAAGTACGGTTTATGCACGCTCACGTATTAGCGTGAGTTTTCCGTGCGTAAATTTGAACATCTAAGGTAAGTCTAGGACCTCAAGTTATCAAATGAACGAACGAAAGACGCACGCTTTTTCTATGTTAATAAATAAGATTGATATTATGCGCGAAGAATATAATTTAGAAGAGAATGTATTTGGCTCAGATAACTATCTCTGCCACTATACGAGTTTTGCAAGTTTATGCTCTATACTTTCAACGATGACATTGAGAGTTAGTTCATTCGCAAATTCAAATGACATAGGCGAATTAGAAAGTAATATATCTTGCATTTTGGATAATAGTAAAGTAAAAGAAGTAGAATCATATATAGAAAATCATTGTGGGTATATTAGTTTTTCGGCGAACAAAGAATCAGATGAGCCATATACAAATCCCCAATATGGATATTTAATACCAAGTCTATGGGGTATCTATGCTGATAAAAGCCAAGGAGCCTGTATAATAATAGATGAGAAAACACTGATAGAAGAAAATAAAAATGCTTTATCTCATGCCAATTGGAATAAATTCATAGACGTATCATACACACGGTTTCAATGTCCCAAATTAGCCTCCAGTAAAGATAGTCCAGAAGAAATTGTTCAAACCTTTTCACAACACATATTAGGAACAAAACATTCAAGTTGGTCACATGAACAAGAACGTCGCTTCGTAGGAGCAGATTTACCACAAACTTTATCATTAAAAAGCGGAGTTATTCGTGGAGTTGTTATTGGTAAACGTGTTTCATCGCAACAGAAGCATCAACTTCTATTGTCGTTGAATAATCCTCATTTTGCTTGTTGTAATCAGTTAGAACAAAGTATTTTTGTCCGGCAAGAGATATTAGGAGGTAATATTTTTACTTCTAATTTTGGAACATTTAAAAAAAACAAATAATATGAAAACAAAATTTATCTTATTTACGTTACTTTTATGTAACATTCTTTGTTATGGGCAAGAACTATCAAAATACCCCGATTGCTATTTGGGACTTGTAGTAAAAATCCAAAATAATAGAGATTTATACACGAAGTTTAACTATAAAAATAAAAAACTTAGCGATAAAATAAAAGACGCAGAGGCGGCGCAGTTATTTATAGATCATGAGTTTATCGTAAAAGAAATTATCACTGATGTCCACATGGAAAAGAAGCAAGGTCTTTTTTTAGACGATTTGCATTTTAAAGGATCTGTTGTCGTATTAGAATCCATCATAGACAAAACTATCGTTTACTATTATGCAAAATTTGATAAATTAGGGAATGGACTAGCATGGCATGGAGGGGAACTCACATTTTATGAGATGCCTGAAATAGTGTGTGAACAATATGAGGTAGATTACTTGGAGGAACAAAAGAAAGAAATAACACGAAGAGAAGATATTTTTACCGGTACGAGCGCGCTATATTCAGGCAATCTCAAATTAAGTATGGGTAAGGAGGAATTCATTTTTGCACTAAAATCAAAAAAGGAAGATAGTATAATATATGCACTTACATTCCGACTCGCGAATTCTGATCTACAAGGAGTCAAACAAGGGTGTTATGTAGTATTTGAAGATAACTCAAGATACGTTGCAAAAGATGCCGAAGTATCAATTGACTATAATTCTTATTCAACATATACTCCATATTCCTATACTGCTACTATATACCTACTTCCTACTGAATTTAAACAGTTCTGCGATAAAAGGATTAAAGCGGTACGAGTGGGAAGTGTGTCACGAGAAAGAATATCTAAAGACTATAATAATGTGATTAAATACCGTTTTCAAGCTTTATATGAAAGTTTATGCGAATAATATATAAGGATATAAGGATTAATGACTTAGTATTATGATACCCCGTAATTCAAAGCCATCCCGCAATTCCACGAGGTGGCTTTGTTGGTAGCAAGCAGTTTTTCTACCAATTTAATGACATTTCCGAACGCAAAAATTTGGAAATGTCATTTTTTTGTTGTACCTTTGCAGGCAAAATCAGAGGCATCTCAGGGGAACTCCAGAGGCACTTCGGAGGTATCCTAGACTTTATTAAAATTTAAATCATGTAAATTACACATTATCAGAGCATTACGACACATGTCTCGACACCTGAAAAATATCGTTATTGACCGTTTGAAATCCACTATTGCCACTTTTGTGCAATTACCTGCGGGATCCACTCCTCACTCCAAAGGCGTGCGCTATTTTCGTGCCAATACGGGCATCGACATGTTCTGGGGCGCCATGGATATGGTCAAAGAAGGAAAATAAAAAAAAAAACGCA
>CADBVL010000019.1:0-8760 GCA_902798015.1 uncultured Bacteroidales bacterium | reverse complement strand
CCGGACTCTTCGAACTCTATACTTACCATTTCCCGAAGCATTGGTCGGCGGCGTGTGTGGAAAACAGGGAGATAATCAAGGAAGCGCAGCGGCGCGCTCATGCATTGGAGAAAGACTGCACGGCGGAAGGTTTGGAATGGCGGATCCGGTTCCTGATGCATTATTTCCGTGTGTTCAAGGGCGGCGGCAAGCCGGAAGAGGGTTTTAAGGCATATTCGTGCTTCTATCAATATACATACGTGGCTATTTACCGGCAGTTGAAGGCCGCGGCGCAGAAAGCGAAGGAGGAAGAGGAAGTCGAGATAGAGGATGTCTCCTTCGAACCGATTGATTTTCGGCCGCGACTGCAGGCGTTTTCCAGTCCGCTGCGGAGGGCGTATAACAGCTATAGGGGTGTCGGGGGACCGCGGGATAGTATCCCGCACAATGAACAAAGCCCGCCGGGACAACTCATGCCGGGTTGATGGACATACTCCCCCTTAATAGTAAAAATTCGGAAAAAATTCGCGCGCGCTTGCACATGTCAAAAAAAAGCAGTAAATTTGCACCGCAATT
Organism: uncultured Bacteroidales bacterium; assembly: GCA_902798015.1. Lineage (GTDB taxonomy): Bacteria > Bacteroidota > Bacteroidia > Bacteroidales > Paludibacteraceae > Colicola. The sequence continues at coordinate 8,205 of CADBVL010000019.1, read as the reverse complement.
TAAAAATATCGTTTAACCTTTTAAAAATTTGTATTATGAACGTAACGATCAATGCCGTCAATTTTGAGATGGCTGACAAACTGGAGCAGTTTATTGAGAAGAAAATGAATCGTTTCGAGCGTCATCTGAACGCCGATGACAAAGTAGAGATCCGTATGTCGGTTATCAAGCCGCAGACGAACGCCAACAAAGAGGTGAAGGTCCGCATTGCCGGTTTGTTCGCTGAAAAGACTGCCGACAGTTTTGAGGAAGCACTCGACGCTTGCCTCGCAGCGTTGGAGTCCCAAGTAGAGCGCCGCAAGAACGGATAATTGATGATGATATTTCGTAAAATAGGAATCGTGTTGGCGGTGATGCTCCTGCAAATAGTGAGCATCGCTGCCGGCACTAATGACCTGTTGTGGGACTACACGAATGCACCGCCGCAGAATAATCCCGACCGCGGCTTGCAGTACGAAGGGACCGTCAACGATCCGGAGGGCGTGAAGAACGGGTTGAAAGGCATCAAACTGAACAGTTCAGGGTGGTGTTGTTTCACGAAAGCCCCGGTGGCGGGTGTGCTGAAACTCACTTTTGCCCCGCGAAGCGGCATCAACCGCGCTTCGCTTCAAGTACACACCTGGACGGGAGACCGGCCCTTCGAGGAGACGCGTATCGGCGTGACGTGCGAGATTCGCAAGTCGGGTACGCAGTGTATCCCCCTCACGGCGGAGCAGAATAATATTTATATCACGCGTCTGCTGGAGATGGAGGCGGTGCTGCAACGCATCGAGTTTGTGGAAGGCGCGGTCTATGAGCCACGACCCTGCGATCCGGACAAAGGGGAAGAGCAGGCGTATATCCAAGAAGTGGATATCGACACTCTCTCGGAGAAAGCCCGTTTTTTCTTACGCGCGCTGGCGGACGCGAACGCGACGGGTCATAAGACGATCTATTTGCCGAACGGCGTGTATGACCTTGGCGCGTTGACGCTCACCGCCATCGAAGCCGATGGGATCAGCATCATCGGCGAGTCGATGGAAGGAACGATCATCCGTAACAAACCCGACTATCGTCTGGAGTCCATCAGCAAGACCGCGACGCTGCGCATCGCCGATGACGTGGAAGGTACCGTGTTACGCGACCTGACGATAGAGAACGCACTCGACTACTACGCTAACAACAACGGACGAGCCGTCTGTCTCTGGGACCAGGGCACGAAGACAATCTGCAAGAACGTACGTCTGCTCTCGCACCAGGACACCTACTATAGCCACAAAGCCGGCGCAGTCAAGTATTTCGAAGACTGCGAGATACACGGCACGGTGGATTTTATCTGCGGGGACGGCAATGTCTATTTCAATCGCTGCCTGCTGTACTCGGAGCACCGCCCATACGGCGTGAACGCCTTGACGGCGAGCAATGCCGCCGAGACGGACAAAGGATACGTGTTCGAGAGCTGCACCATCCAAAGCGAATGTCCGGTAGTGAGTCTCGGACGCAGTTGGAACAACTATCCCAAGTGCGTGTTCCTCCGTACTACACTCGACTTCAGTGCCGGCGATTTCGCCTTGACGGACAATAAGAACATCCATCGCTGGACCTTGCCCGGAATGCGCGTAGTGCCCGCTTGTTTCGGCGAGTACCGCACGAAGAACGTCAAGGGAAAGATTATCTCGCCCAAGAAGAACGAGGTGGTCTTCACTTTCCGCGGACAGGAACGACCGATGAATACCATCCTTACGCCCAAACAGGCGAGAGTCTATACGATAGACTACGTCCTCGGCGAGTGGGCAAAAGAAATTCCGACAATCATACAAACAAATACTTATAAACAATGAGAAAGACAATTCTTTTCGCGTTAGGTGCTTTGTTGAGCATCAATGCCTGGTCCTTTGACAACGTACCCGCTTCTATCAAATGGGCGGACGGTACGGACAAAGCCGTGGTAACCTCGGACGCCACGGACGGTATCAAAGAGAACAAACGCAAAGTAGGTACGGGGCTGACAGAAGGTTCGCGTAATAATTTTGCCGCTAACCCCGGTGAGAAGATGGCGACTTTCAATCCCTCCACCAAGAAACCCGGTGTGGTCGAATCCGCTATGATTGAATACTCCGTGAAGATGAAGAAAGGTGTTACTTTCACCCTTACAAGCGTGGAGTACGATGCTATCAAGCAAGGTACGGATAATGCCTCCTATCACTGGTCTTATACTGTGGATGGCGTAGAGGCAACTCCGGTAGAGGTGTTGAAAGACGACCTGCTGCGTGAGAACAACACTACCGGTTCGCCGGCTCTGCATCACGTACATGAGATTACCGCTACAGCCGGACAGACCGTCAGTCTGCGATTCTACGTGTCGGGCTTTGACAGTGGCAAACTCTTCTGCCTGAGTGATGTACAGATCAACGGTACCATCAACGGAGAAGAGGAAGTACGTACGTTCACGAACTTCAAAGTGGACTTCCGTTCGGAAGAACCAACATGGGTGGAGCCTGCAGAAAAGCCGGCTAATGTGACGCTTAGCAACCTTGTCTTCAAAGATACGCAACACGGACTCCAAGGCGGTACCATCACCGTACAAGTTGACGGTCCTGTGAAATTCACGCTGGGTGGATGTACGTACGGTAAAAGCATCATCGTCAAGAAGAACGGCGCCGACCTCACAACCATTGACAACAAGGTAGGTTGTGACAACAGCGGAGTAGGGAACGGCTACACGAAATACGTCACATGGCTGTATAACGTTGAGGAGGCGGCTGAACTGAGTTTCACCGTGAACGGATATATGCCGTATATGTTCGCTGAAGCATGCGACTTCGTGCCGCAGGTAGAAGTACGCTATTTCGACACCGACGGCAAGAAGCTCATCGGCAGTGAGATCATAGACGGTAGTTCGGCACTCGTATATAAATATAGTGCATCAGACGTGACGGTGCCTGCAGGCTGCGCGTTCCGCGGCTGGTTTGACGGCACCACGCCTACCTCGCTCAAAGTGGCGGAAGGAACGGCTGTCAACGAAGACCTCAGTCTTTATGCCGTCGCCACCGAGATAGAAGAGGCAGCGCTGGGCAAGATCTTCAATTATGACTTCCGTCAGAAATCCTTCTATCCGGAGGATCACGAAGTGCTCGTCTTCAATGGCGGCAGTTACAAAGATGCGCAACACGGCTGGACTTTCGGTAATGGCAACACGCTCGGCGTGAAGGTAGCCGGCAATGCGCTGCTCGTAGTAGGTGTATGCAAATACTCGCACACCGGCGACACCGAGCTGCGTGACGCCGCAGGAAACGTCGTTGGCAAGTTGACCACGGAGAAAGAGGTGACGCCGGACGGCGAGTTGCAGAGCATCCAATATACCGGAGAGGCAACCACCCTGACGTTCCATTTCACGGGTACGGATTATATCCACTCGCTGAAGGTTTATAACATCGCCGAGTTGCCGCAGAAAGACGAGTACGGTTATTATGAGATTGCTCCGAACGACGGTGCGGGCTTGATTCTGGCCCTTGAGTCGATGGCAGCAGGCGAGAAAATCTTCCTGCCGAACGGTATCTATGACCTCGGCGAGACCTGCCTGACAACCGTCAGCAAGAATAATATCTCTATCATCGGACAATCGATGGAAGGGACGATCATCAAGAACACACCGGACTATCGCAAAGAGGGTATTGGTACTACCGCTACTATCCTCATCACGGCGACCAACACCTATCTGCAGGACTTGACGCTCTGGGATAACATGGATTATTTCGCAGCCATCGCAGCCGGCTTGTCGGGTGCACGCGGCGTAAGTCTTCAGGATAAGGGTACCAAGACGATCTGCAAGAACGTCAAACTGCTCTCGAACCAGGATACCTATTACAGCAATAAGATCGGTGCAGTCAAGTATTTTGAGGATTGTGAGATTCACGGAACAGTCGATTTCATCTGCGGCGACGGTAGCGTTTATTTCAAGAACAACGTCCTCGTAGGTGAGCAACGTAATGCCTCCGGCGGCGGTGCGAATGCCATCACGGCCAGCAACGCGGACGCAAGCGACAAGGGTTATGTCTTCGAATCCTGCCGCGTGAAGTACGCAGAGGATATACAAGGCACGTTGCCCGTCATGAGTCTCGGCCGTAGTTGGAACAACGCACCGAAATGCGTCTTCCTCAATACGATACTGGACGACTCGAACGGAGCACTGAATCTGTACAAAGACGCTTCTCAACAGAAAGACAAGATTGCCCGCTGGACACTCGGCGCGATGAACAAACTGCCGGAGAAATTCGGCGAGTTCAACTCCATGGATAAGGACGGCAACGTCGTTTCGCCGGCAAGCAATAATGTAACCTTCGTGCTTGGATCCGACGAGAAGCAGATGGAGACCATCCTCACGGCAGACGATGCGGCTACCTATACTATCGACTACACGCTTGGAGCGTGGGCGGCTGACGCACAGAACGATGCCAAACAAGCAGTTTGCGAGGAAAAAGCGGAGGACTTCGAGCCGGACGCTATTTACATGGCTGAGGCTGAGGGAGAAAAACCCATCCTCTTCAAAGGTAATGAGTTCTTTGATAAGATAGCCTTGTACAACGGTATCACCTATACCATCCGCAAAGCGAACGAGCGCGGTGGTTTCGGCTTGCCCGCAGGCACTGACCCGCAAGGTGTGGACAATACCGCTGCAGAGGGCGTGAAAGTACAGAAAATCATCCGTGACGGACAAGTGATTATCGTACGCGACAACCGTGAGTACACGGTATTCGGCACGCAATTATAAATTGGAGATTGGAGATTGGTAGTTGATGAATTGGTTGCATGATTTATTTTTCGGAACAGGCATAGCTCATTCGATCTTTGTCCTGTCCATCGCGATAGCCTTGGGTATCACTTTGGGCGCTAAACTAAAGTTCAAAGGGATTACCCTGGGCATCACGTGGATACTCTTCTGCGCGATCGCGTGCAGTCATTTCGGCATGACGCTTGATCCGCTTGTCGAGTCCTTCGCTAAGGACTTCGGTTTGATTTTGTTCGTTTATTCAATAGGCCTGCAGGTCGGTCCGGGTTTCTTCTCGTCCTTTGGACAAGGGGGGCTGCGGCTGAACATCCTCGCGGCGAGTATCGTACTCTTGGGTTGTGTCACAGCCTACGTGATTCATCTTGTCAGCGGCACGGATATCGCCACGATGACGGGTGTGCTCTTCGGTGCTGTTACCAACACACCGGGTCTCGGTGCCGCCGAACAGACATTCCAGGACATGACGGGTGTCGCCAATCCGGATATCGCATCGGGTTATGCGATGGCTTACCCTTTGGGCGTAGTAGGTATTCTCGTGTCGCTGCTCCTCTTGCGCTGGTTCTTCCGCGTGAAGTTAGACAAGGAGGAAGCCCAAGTGGCGGCGGAGAAAGGCGAAGTGCAGAAAGTGTCGCATTACGACATCGAACTGACGAATCCCCAAGTGGACGGGATACGCGTGCGTGACTTGGGACTGCTGACCCACGTGACCATCGTCGTCAGCCGCCTCATCGACAAAGGCGGCAATTAGTTCATGCCGGATGCCGACACGATTCTGCATGTAGGTGACCAGGTGCGCTTTGTCACCGACGCGAAGAATGAACGTACCGTGTTACTGCTCGGCCCGTTGACCGAAGTGCCGTGGGAGGAAAAAGAGAAAGATATCCACCTGAAGAGCCAGCACATCATCGTTACCAAACCCAAGATCAACGGCAAACGTATCATGGATCTGAAGATCCGCGAGGCCTTTAATATCACGATCACGCGTGTCCGCCGCGCAGGCATCGAATTGCTGGCAACACCCGAACTGCGTTTGCAGATGGGAGACCGCCTGACGGTGGTAGGCGAGAAAGAAGCTGTGGAACGCATGGCGGTCGTCTTCGGTAACTCAAGCAAGAAACTCGATGCACCGAACCTCGCCTCGCTCTTTTTCGGCATCGTGCTCGGCGTGACGCTCGGCATGTTACCGCTCGCCTTGCCGGGACTCTCGCAGCCCTTTAAATTAGGTCTCGCCGGCGGTTCACTTATCGTAGCCATCCTTATGGGGGCTTTCGGACCCAAATGGCACGTAGTGACCTACACTACCAGTTCTGCGAACCTCATGATACGTGAGATAGGCATCGCCCTCTTCCTCGCGGCGGTCGGTTTCGGTGCCGGAAAGAGTTTTGTACCTACGCTCCTCGGCGGAGGATATGTTTGGATAGGTTACGGTGTGATTATCACGATGGTGCCTTTGCTTTTGATAGGTGTCATCGCGCGTTTGTGGCTTAAACTCGATTATTTCACCCTGATGGGTCTGATAGCCGGCTCTACTACCGATCCTCCGGCATTGGCTTATGCTACCTCGCAGAGCTCGGTTAATGACCGCGCTGCCGTGGCTTACTCAACCGTTTACCCGTTGACGATGTTCCTGCGTGTACTCACGGGGCAACTGATGATACTGTTTTTCTTATAACGTAATGACGCAATAACGTAATTACGAAATGACAACCACGAACCGCGACATATTACGCCTTGCGGTGCCGAGCATTCTGGCAAACATCACAATACCGCTCGTCGGCATCGTGGATACAGCGATAGTAGGGCATCTGAGTGATGCTGCCGCTATCGGAGGTATCGCTATCGGTACCATGCTCTTTGACTTGCTCTATTGGAACTTCGGTTTCCTACGTGTCGGCACGTCGGGCCTCGCGGCCCAAGCATACGGAGCGGGACGAAAAGACGAATGCCGCAAGATTCTCGTGCAGAGTTTGACTTTGGCTCTTCTCGCGACCCTTTTCGTATGGGCGATTCAGTGGTTCTTTGTTAATGCCGTCTTGGCCGTCGTGCCTTGTTCCGAAGAGGCGGCTTTTATCGCGCGCGAGTATTTCTATGTGCGTATCTGGGCAGCGCCCGCCACGCTGATGCTCTTCACCTTCAAGGGTTGGTTCATCGGCATGCAGGATACAAAGAGTCCCATGGCGACAGATATTCTCGTGAATGCCGTGAATATGGCCGCCAGTTATTATATGGCGGTATATGCCGGTCAAGGAGTGATAGGCGTAGCGTACGGAACGATTATCGCGCAGTACAGCGGACTCTTCCTCGCAGTTGCCATTATGGTGCTAAAGTATGGCATCATTCATATCGGTACGCGTGAGATACTGGCCGCGATGAAGTGGCCGGAACTGAAACGAATGATGAGCCTGAACGGCAACCTCTTCATTCGCTCGCTCTGCTTCATGGTTGTGTATGTGGGCTTTTCCGCCCTCATGAGTCAATACGGAGATGTTGAGTTGGCGGTTGGAAGTATCATCATGAAGCTCTTTATGTTCTTCTCCTTCTTCGTGGACGGCTTTGCTTACGCGGGAGAAGCGTTGGTGGGAAAGGCCTTAGGAATGAGGCGTGCTGATGCACGAAATGAAGAAATGAGCGCAACAACGTCGCTCCATTATGTAGTCCGTCAACTCTTTAACTGGAGTATCGGAGTAGGGTTGTTTTTTACGGCAATATATGCCGTCTTGGGCGATGAGAGCATCGCCATTATGACCTCGGACAGCGAGGTGTTGACGGCCGCAGAGCCGTATATGGGGTGGTTGATAGCCATGCCCATAGTGAGTGCGTTGGCATTCATGTGGGATGGCGTTTATGTGGGAGCGACCGCAGGAATCCAGATAAGGAATGCCATGATCTGGGCAGCAGTCGCCTTCGTAATTGGATATGTAGCGACATACAAATGGATGGGACCGCAAGCGCTATACCTCGCATACTTCGCCCATCTCATCGCCCGAGTGATATATTTGACAATTGAATGGAAAAAAATATATGATGAAAACAAGTAAAACAATCAGTTTGGGACTGGCGCTCTGTGCTCTGATGGCATGTACCAAACAGGCACATCGTGACTACACGCAAGCTCCAATCAAAGTGAAGACAACAGTGGTGGCTCCGCAAGCAGGCAGCGCGACCTCACGTTACGTAGGAACGATAGAACCGACGCATGAGACACCTTTGAGTTTGGAGACAACCGGTCGCGTCACCGCTATCAACGTGAAAAACGGTACACGGGTACACAAAGGTCAAGTGCTTTTGACGGTGGATAATACCCAGGCACTCAACGCCCTTCAGGGAGCGGAGGCAACTCTCCAACATGCTCAGGACGGTTATGACCGGGTAAGTCAGGTGCATGCCAAAGGCGTGGTATCCGACCAGAAGATGGTAGAGGTGGAGAGTCAGTTGGC
>CADBVL010000018.1 GCA_902798015.1 uncultured Bacteroidales bacterium | reverse complement strand
GACATGATCTTCTTACGACGGTTGCGCGAAGCAACGTGATTTACTGATCTTGGCATGTTTCTGTCCTTTCACTTTAATGGTTAGTACTTAACGAAGCAGCAGCATCTCGCGGATGGAGCGCATGTTCGTCTGATCAACAATAGCAACATGAGTCAAGTTGCGTTTTTGCTTTTTAGTCTTCTTCGTGAGAATGTGACTCTTGTAAGCGTGCTTACGCTTGATTTTACCGGTTCCGGTAAGCGTGAAACGCTTTTTTGCACCGGAGTTCGTTTTTACCTTAGGCATTTTGTAATAAATTATTTAATTGTTAATAATACGTCCGACAGGCAGCCGTCGCGCGCTCGGCGCGAAGATAAAGGTAGGCCTTCGGGCGGTTGTTTTTATTATCACTTGTTACTCTTCGGGCTGAAGTTGAGGATCATCCTCTTGCCCTCGAGGTTAGGCACATTGTCGGGTTTACCGTACTCGGCGAGGTCGTTGGCAAAGCGTGCGAGAAGGAGTTCTCCCTGCTCCTTGAAGACGATGGAACGTCCGCGGAAGAAGACATAGGATTTGACTTTGTTGCCTTCCTTGAGGAATTCGATGGCGTGCTTGAGTTTGAAGTTGTAATCATGGTCGTCCGTTTGCGGTCCGAACCGTATCTCCTTCACCTCCATCTTCTTGGCATTTGCTTTCGCCTCTTTCTGCTTTTTCTTTTGGGCGTAGAGGAACTTCTGGTAGTCCACAACGCGGCACACCGGCGGGTTCGCGGTAGGAGCGATCTCGACCAAGTCGAGGTTCAAATCATCGGCAATCCGCATTGCCTGCTGAAAGGTATAAACACCTTGCTCTACATTGTCGCCGACGAGGCGCACTTCCTGGACACCGCGTATCTTGTCGTTGATACGATGGGGATCCTCTTTGATAACTCGACCGCTACGCGGTCTGTTAGGGGTTGTTGCTATAGTTTTTTCCTCCTATAAATAGTTATTAAACATCGTTTCCCGCGCGGACGCAATACGCCCTACCCACGAAAAAGCGCACAAAGGTACGACATTTTTTTTGAACATGCAAGAAAAATGATTTTTTTTTCACTTTTTTCTGTATTTATTTGCGCGCGTGAAATATTTTTTGTAATTTTGTGCGCTATTTTGAGAATTTTGTGCAAATCTTAAATACCACACATATGAAAACGACAAGCAATCATGCCTTTACGGCTAAGAAAAAGTACGTTGTTGCCGCATCCCTGCTGTTAGCGCTGGTGATGATGAGTTGCAGTGAACGTCCGTACATCAACCAACCGGGTGACAATTCGTTTAACAACGAGACCATACCGGTTCTCATTCCTGATACCAACGGTATCGAGATATCTATTGACAGTGCTATAGCAATCTGCAAAAGTATGGCCATCAATGCCGAGACGGGCGAGATGTACAAGCTCTCGGGCGTCATCTCGAAGAATACGACCAACCCGATGAATGTTCCTGCTTCGTACGACAACATCAATTTCGATTTGACGGATAATACCGGTACGATTTCCTGCTACTATACCAACAACCTGCTCAACAAGCCATTCCGTAAGAACTCGGAGGTTCCGCGTGTAGGTTCGAAGGTGACGGTAATCGGTGTGCTGACACTTTATCAGAAAGCCGGTTCTACCAACCCGCCCACCCCGGAATTAAAGAACGGCTTCATCGTTCGTATCGATTCGATGGTTGCTCCTCCCCCATTCCCCGGTTGCCCGGAGCCTGCAGAGGGTCAGATCAGCGCCAGTGATGCGGTGACAGAAGCATTGGCGTTGCCGGATGATGGCAAGACCGCTTCGAGCGATGCTTACGACATCCTTGGTGTAGTAACCGAAGTGCTGGAGTTCACTTCCGGAAAGGCTACATATATCATCTCGAGCAACGGAAATCAGTTCTTTGAAGTGTACAAAGGTGTCGGCAAGGACCAAGCGGACTTCCCGTCTCAAGAATACATTCAGCCGAATGACACGGTTGTTGTGCATAGCAAGCTGTGCAACTATAAGGGCACGCCGGAGACCAGCGGCACGGCATCTCTTGTAAGCACGACTAACCCTCATTACGCAAACTAAATAATTAATTTCATATAACAAATGGCAAGTTTACAAAGAATTAGAAATCATGGCGCCCTGCTGATAGCGATCGTGGGCCTCGCCATGTTAGCATTTATCCTCGGAGACTTTTTGAACTCCGGTAGCAGTTTCTTCAACCGCAGTCGCGAGAATGTCGGTGTGATCGAGGGTCAGAAGATTCACTACACGGAGTATGAAGCGGCAAAAGACCAACTGACGGAGGTTTACAAGATTGAGAGCGGCCGCTCGGATTTTGACGAAGACATGAGTGCGCAGATCCGCAATCAGGTATGGAACATGCTGATGATGGACTACACGCTGCGTGCACAGGCTAAAGAAATCGGTATGGATGTTACCGTGGACGAGTTGAGCGAACTCTGTATCGGCGAGAATCCTCACCAGATTATCCGCGGTCGTCGCGCTTTCTATGACGAGAACGGACAGTTCAGCCGTGACGCGGTAAAGAACCTCATCTCCGCCATCAACGATGGCAGCGATGATGCAGAGCAGAACGCCAACCTGCAGCAGGCTAAGACCTATTGGCTGTATTGGGAGAAAGTGGTTCGTATCAGCCATCTGCAGGAGAAGTACACCGCGTTGCTGCAACATCTGCTGAAAGCTAACTCGCTGGATGCGCAATTTGCATTCGACGCACGCGAGAAAGGCGTAAGCGCGGAGTTTGTAGCTCAGCCGTATTTCTCGATTGCTGACAGCCTCGTTTCCTACAGCGAGAGCGACATCAAAAAGCTCTACAAACAACATCTGTCGCAATACAAACAGACGCCGAACCGCGCGATCAAGTATATCGCTTTCGATATCGTTCCTTCGGAGGAAGACTTCAAAGCAGCCCAAGACCTGCTGACCAACCGTGACGAACAGCTACAACATCGGCACCATCATCGGAGCCGTAGAAGGCAAGGAGTTTGCTTTCGCCAAGGGTGCGAAAGCCGGTGATTGCACGGAGATTCTCTTTGAGAACAACACCTACTCGATGGCTCGCCTTATGCAGACGGGTTATTCGCTGCCTGACTCCGTAGAGTTGAAAGCTATCGTTGAGGGCGGTGAGGATCAAGAGTTAGGATGGTTCAAGGCTACTGACCTGCCGAAGAACATTGCCGAACCTGCCTTCGCAGGCAAGCGCGGCACGCGTTTCACGGTAGCGCAAGGCATGGGCGAGCAGACCTATGAGATCATGGAGCAAGGCAAACCGACTCCGAAAGTGAAGTTGGCTATCCTAGCCCGCGAGGTATCTCCTTCGAGCAAGACTTACTCGATCATCTACAACCGCGCAAAGCAGTTCATCGTAGAGAACCCGAACGCAGAGGCATTAGAGGCAGCTGCGCAAGAGGCAGGCATTGCTGTGGTTCCGCAATATAACCTGACAGCCAACACCGACAAGGTAGGCCAGCTCAAGAACAGCCGTCCTATCGTTCGTTGGGCTTTCGAGGTGAAAGAAGGAAAAGTATCGGATGTCTTCGAGTGCGGCCAGCAGTTTATCGTAGCTGCGCTGACGGAAGTGAACGACGGCGAGTACCGCTCGTTAGAGTCCGTTCGTCCGGAACTGGCTTACGAGGCTACCAACAATGCCAAAGCTGCGTACATCAAAAAGCAACTGAAAGACGCCAAGACCTTGGAAGAGGCTGCTGAGACACTCAAGCAACCGGTTCAGTCCATCGAGCGCGTCTCGTTGGCTGACAACCGTTTCGGCAATGCCGGCATGGAGCCTGCAGTAATCGGTAAGACCCTCGCTATCGGCGAGAACGCACTGAGCGAACCTATCCAAGGCAACACGGGTGTGTTCGTTGTACGCACGGGTGCCGCAAACAACGCAGCAGACGCCTTCGATGCGGATGCAGAGAAAGCACAGTTAGCAGCACGTTACGCTTACCTGCCCTACCAGGCAATGCAACTCATTGAGGACAAGGCAGAGGTGACGGACAACCGCGCTAACTTCCAATAATCGCGTACGCGCGTATTATTAATAAGGAGAATAATACAAGGTGAAAGGCGAGAACCATATATCGCCATGGGTGTGGGTACCATCGTTGTACTTCACAGAAGGTATCCCCTATTTTTTGGTAAACAGCATCTCCGTGATGCTGTTTACCAAAATGGGAGTGCCTAACGATCAGTTGGCGTTCTTCACCACTCTGCTCTATTTCCCGTGGTTTCTGAAAGGTCTGTGGAGCCCGTTCGTGGATATCCTGCGCACAAAGCGCTGGTGGATCATCGCGATGCAGGCACTGCTGACGATACTTTGTATCGTACTGACTATCAGCCTTCCGCATCCCGATGCCGCAACCATTGCCTCCAAGGCCACTACTGCCGGCACGTTCCGTTTCACACTGATACTTTTCATCATCGCCGCATTCGCGTCCGCTACGCATGACATCGCCGCGGACGGCTATTATATGCTGGCGCACGACAGCCAGAGTCAGGCTGCATTCGTAGGAATACGTTCCACCTTCTACCGCATTGCGGCGGTGTTCTCGCAAGGCGTTTTGGTATATATCGCCGGATCGATAGAGAACAAAACGGGTGATATCCCGTTCTCCTGGCAAGTGACACTGGGCGTGACGAGCGTGCTGATGCTGCTTGTCACACTCTACCACTCGTTCCTCCTGCCCCGCGCAGCGGAAGACCAACCGCGTGAAGGCGTACATGGCAAACAGGTGTGGGCGGAACTCAAAGAGTCGTTCGTGACTTTCTTCACCAAACCCGGCGTGGCTCTGGCAATAACATTCATGTTATTGTACCGCCTGAGTGAAGGTTTTCTGGTGAAACTCAGCCAGCCGTTTCTCGTGGATGCTAAAGAGACTTTCATCCGCGAAGGACAGATTCTCGGTGGTGGACTGGGATTGAGCACTGATACGGTAGGTATCCTCTACGGCACTATCGGCGTCATCTGTCTGTTACTCGGCGGTATTTTAGGCGGCATTTATATCTCTCGTCGCGGGTTGAAACGCTCCATCTGGTTGATGGCGGCGGCATTGACATTACCGAGTTTTGTCTATTGTTACCTGAGCATGGCGCAACCGGAGTCACTCTGGCTAATCGGCACAGCCGTCAGTTTCGAACAGTTCGGCTACGGATTCGGCTTCACGGCTTATATGATGTATATGATGTATTTCTCGGAAGGGAAATACAAGACTTCGCATTACGCTATATGCACCGCCTTCATGGCGCTATCGATGATGATTCCGGGCTTTGTAGCCGGTGCCATCGAGATGGCGGTCGGTTATACCGCTTTCTTCTGGATAGCCAATGCCTGCAGCATTACGACTTTTGTAATAACGTACTTCGTATATAAACGACTAGTGAACTAGTAAACTAGTAGACTGGTTGACTATATTAAAAATATCTTGCTATGACGAAACGAATCATCCCTGATGCCATCACCAGTTGCAATCTGCTCTGCGGCAGTATAGCAGTTTTTCTTGCTACGCAAGGAGCCTTCATCTGGGCATTTGTGTTCATCCTCGCAGGGGCCTTCTTCGACTTCTTCGACGGCCTGAGTGCCCGCTTACTGAAAGCGCCGAGTCCGATAGGTATCCAACTGGACTCATTAGCCGATGATATCACCTTCGGTTTGGCTCCGGCGATGATGCTGTTCAGTTTTCTGCGTCCCATTCTGGGCTGGTGGGCAGGTTTGGCCTTGCTGATGGCGGCATTCTCGGCTTTGCGTTTGGCCAAATTCAATGTCGATGAACGCCAACATGACTCGTTTATCGGCTTGGCAACTCCGGCGAACGCCATCTTCTGGGGAGCACTTTGCTGTTTGCCTGTCTCGGTAATTGCGTACGACTGGATCGCATGGGTACTTATCGGTTTGTCGTTCCTCAGCTGCTACCTAATGAATGCGGAGATACCGTTCTTCAGTTTCAAATCTTTCCGCAAAGACAAGACCACCGTAATAGGTTTTGTACTGGGCTGCTTGGTTTTGATTGGTTTTTGTATCGCAAAAGCCATCGCCGCCAAGCATATTGAGTTTGCCCTCTTTAGCGGCACAGCGTGCATCCTTTGGTATGTGGTGCTGAATCTGCTGTTGCTGTGTGCCCCGAAAAAGAAAAAGTGTACAGCATAAAACCTGCATATAATAAGGACATAATAAGGATTAACCCCTATCAACTACTACCATGAAAAAGTTCTTTCTTATCCTATTCAGTTTCTGTTTCTCCATCGGCATGATGGCGGAGACCTATACTATTGTGTTCAAGAGCGGTAATGGCGCCGGAGACTCGGGTTCCAAGATATCGGACCTGAGCAAGATCGTCCTGAGCGCGACGGATAACTGCGTAGAAAGCGTTGTCCAAGCCAATAATATCTACAATGCCGGATCAGGAAAAGGCATCAAAGGCGGAACGGGTTCAGCAAAAGGCGAGTTGACCTTGGGTCTGAACGCCACCTATCAGATTACTTCCCTAACCGTTTTTGCCGCTTCTTACACCAATAAATCGGACACGACCAACGGCAAAGGAATCATTGTGTGCGACGAGACGATAGAATGGCGAAAGGGGAATAAGATGGATATTCTCCCATACACCGTCAAACTCAATAAAGCGCTTAACACGATTTCTATTGCTGCCACGACGGATAAGAACAACCGCTGGTATTTACAGAAGATCGTGTTCGAGGCACCTGATCCCCAACCGCTTAAAGCACAACTTGGAACGCCATTCAATCTGGATTTCGGCAGCGTGCCTATCGAAGAAGGAGAAACGACGGAAGATGTTGTCAGCGTTAACATCACCGGCAAACATGTGGACGGTGCTATTCAGCTATCGCTGTCAACAGGTAAGGTCTTCTCCCTTGGAAGCAACACTTTACCTGCCGAAGGCGGTGAATTAGCCATCATTTATAGGTTGGACTATTCCGGCACAGCCAACGATAACCTGACTATCAGCGCGAAAGGACTGGACGGCAAGACAACGAATATCTCTCTTCCAATCAAGTTATCCGGCTATAAATACACTCCGCCGTCCATAGACGTTGATTCCAGTTGTATGGCGATAGGTCCAATGCCGAGTCTGTATTACGAGCCGGCACAAGGAACGCAGGATTCCGTACTTAAGTCCCGTTTGGGAGCCATCATCATTTGTGGCGTACGCTTACGCTACGGCAGCGGGACACTGCACACCTGGGACGGTTTTTATAAAACCGACCGCGACACCATGACCAATCAGGTGCTTGATATGTACTCGAACGAGGTCCGTTATTTTGATTCGGAACATCCAGCAGCCGCGGTAGCCAATTTCGATATTGAGCACATGTTGCCGAAGAGTTGGTGGGGGCGCACGGTCAACGGCGCTTATTGTGATTTATTCCATTTAGTGCCGGGCGATGCATCAGCCAACCGCAGTAAGTCCAACCATGCTCCGGGCATTCCCGGCGACACGACTTTCTGGAACGGTTCATTCGCTACCGGTAGCGGTGAGGTGTATGGATTATCGAAAGTGTTCTGCCCCGCCGATGAATACAAGGGTGATTTCGCCCGAGCCTATTTCTACATCGCTGCGTGTTATGGTGATTCTTTAGTGTGGGAACAGGAGGGTGAACCTGGACTCGCCATGACCAACGCCCATTGGCAGGAGTTCCGACCGTGGTTACGTGATTTACTCGTCTCATGGCACAGGATGGACCCTGTAAGCGAGAAAGAGAAAGCACGCGCAATTGAGGTGAACAAGATCCAAGGCAACCGGAATCCGTTTATCGACTATCCGGAATTAGTAGAATATATTTGGGGTAACAAACAAGGTCAGGTAGTTGATTTCCGGACCCTTACCCAGAGTTACGGCGACGAGTACGGACGCGCTGAAGGCGTCTGTAATATCGAAGAGGAAAATCAGACAGCGCGTAAGGAGATGCGGGACGGGCAGATAGTTATTGTCCGTAATTCGTCAGTTTTTAGCATATTAGGACAAATCATTCGATAGGTGTGTCAATTTTTACACATTTATCGTGAATATCTACACGCGCGCGTAGGAAATTATGTGTAATTTTGCACCCGAATTTGGATGCATACATTTAACACAATTTATCATATGAAAAAACAACTATTCTTCGGAGTGATTTTGGCGGCGATGACGTTACTGCCAGCTGCGCTGTTTGCGCAATCCACAGAGGGTACCGATTTCTGGGTAACATTTCTACGTGCCAACGAGAACGGCCCTTCAGAACACAATCTTTCGCTCGTGTTTGCTGCTAAACAAACCGCCAAGGTGCATGTCGAGAACCTTAAAACCGGCTTCGACTCTACTATTGTGGTGAATGGCGGAGAAACATTTTCTTTGGAAAATCTCAACAAATCCGATTGCTATGTGGGCGACGATGAAGAGGAAACGGTGAGCGACAATGCGCTCCACATCTCTTCGGACAAAGTCATCTCTGTCATTGCATCCAACTATGGGCGCAAGACTTTTGATGTGGCTGCCATCATGCCGACTAAAGCCCTGTTAAGTGAATATTACGTTCAGTGTTATTCTCCATCTTCGCATGGTTCGGACGATCCCCCACAAGGTAGCCACTTCGCTATCGTTGCTGCAGAAGATAATGTTGTGGTGGATTTCGTTCCTACCGTTAAGACATGGAAAATGTATAAAGGCGAAATATCCGAAGGTATAGGAGACACTATCACCACTCCCGTGCTGAACAAAGGTCAAGTATATTATGTATGGACCGGAGAAGGCGAAAAGAGCGATTATGACTTCACCGGCACATGGATTAAAGCGCGGGATCGAAAGAAAATTGCCGTCTTTAATGGCAACCCACATACCAATATTCCGTATAAAATCAATTCGCGTGACCACGTATTCTCGCAAGCTATGCCAATTGACTATTGGGGTAGAAACTTTGCTTTGACATCCTCTTTAACAACCATAAAAGAGACACCTGCCGGCTCTACTTGGGAGCGTCTGGACAAAGTGCGCATAATTGCTTTAAAAGATTCTACGGTGGTGAAGGTAAATGGCGACACTTTGCACGTTTTCAGTTTTGAAGACGGTGACAATGATGATAAAAAACATTTCTTTGAATTTGAATTTGGAGCTCTGGATAGCAAGAGTGCTTGGCAAAAAGATCCGGAGCGACCAAATGTCAAACGTGATACCACTGACAACTGCTTTATAGAGACGAGCTGCCCATGCGCGGTGCACTTGTTCTTAACAAGTAACCGTTATGACCACGATAAAGTAAAAGGTGTTAATGAAAAATATTGTAACGGAGACCCGTCCCTCATCTGGATCAATCCGATTGAGCAACGTATTGACACCTTGACATTTGGAACATTTGAAACCAATCAGGTAAAGGACCACTTCTTAAATATTGTAACACTCAATGAGCCGAACAATTTGAATAGCTTCAAGTATGATAATCAGCCTCTTGATGCGGAATGGAAAACAATGATTGGCAACCCGGATTATGTTTTCGCACGTAAAAAGATTATTCATGGTACGCACTCATTGACAGCAGATAGTGGTTTTATTGCTCACGTATATGGTTTTGGAGATGAGGAAAGTTATGGCTACCCCGCCGGAGGTAACACACGTAACTTGTCAGCTGCGCTGTATATTGATGGCACTCCTTATTCCTCAGAGGGAGACAACCTCCTCTGTGGAGACAAGAGTGTACTCTTCGAATGCCGCCTGGATTACGAACCCGACAGTATATACTGGTTCTTCGGCGATGGCGCAGACACCTTGCTGATTGGCGTGGATTCCATCCGCCACTTCTATGATATAGGTGATCGCGGCAATGTGACATTCGAAGCTTATGTAAAAATCTTCCGCGAGGTCGGCACACATGACGATGATTGCTATGAATGGACCAATTACGAGTACGACAGCATTCATTTCCATGTGAATGTCGGTATGCCGATAATCGAAGTGAAGCGTATTGAGATCCCGCGTTGTATCAAGTTAGGTACAGCAACAGATATCAAGATCGTCCTGTTCAACCCCGCGAAAGTGGACCTGACGAGTGACAGCGTAGAAATAACCTTGTCGCCCGCAGCTCTTCTGGCAGGATTCAAGAATGAAGATATAAAAATCATTGGCGACTCGGTGATTGTCGTTCATGTGCCGGCTGATACTCCGGATCGTACGCCGTTCAACATGCATATCCATATCGGTTCGAAATGCGAGTCCACCGTCTTCGACAAGGATATCGAGTTCCATATGGAATATGCCATCAAACAACTGGAACAACGCTATAACAATGTGTTAGGCTTGATTGCTTCGAAATATACGGATAAGAAACTGAGCGATTTCGAATGGTATCACGACAGTGTATTGGTTGCGAACCAGCAATCAGCGGTACTCTTCCTGGACGAGAAAGATCCGCAGACGAGCGGTGATTACTTCGTTTGCTACATCGTTCAGGAAGCAGGCAAAGAACCGTTTAGAGAATGTACCTGCCCGGTTACCTTCAATCCGGATGGTACAGGCCACTCCTTCACTCCTGACGAGACGGGGTTGAATATCTCCGGAACGGTTGCCATCAAAGGCAATACAGCATTCGTCAATGCCGACTGGAAAGGCAAAACCGATATCGAATGCTACGCCCAATGGATCAGCGTAACCGGTGCCACAAGCCCCAAATACGCTATTCCGGATGGCGGACGTACTATTCCGACTCCGACAGAGAATGGATTCTATATCCTGCGCGTGGTAACAGACGGCGCCGGTCGTAGCTTCAAAATCTATATTAACCACTAATCATCAGGGAGGACACAGATATGAGAAATATATTCCAATACATACTGATTGCAAGTGTTGCTCTTAGTTTAACCTGCGCTCCTGCAGCCGTTTATGCAATGCCGGAACCGGCACCTGCGGCACAAACCGCACAACAGAAAGCGGCGGAGCAGAAAAAGAAAGAAGCAGAGAAAAAGAAGAAAGAGGCAGAGAAAGCCAAAGCACAAAAGGCCAAAGAGAAAGCAAAAGCCGCAGCTGCCAAAGAGAAAGAAAAAGCCAAAGCTGCCGCTGCTAAGCAACGCGAGGCAGAGAAACGTCAGCAAGAGACAGAAAAAGCCAAAGTTGCTGCTGCCAAAGCAAACGAGCAAAAGAAAGCAGCAGCAGAGAAACAGCGTGCTCAGCAAGCGAAAGCGAATGAGCAGAAACGCGAAGAAGCAGCTAAAGCAGCTGCTAAAGCACAAGCGCAACGTGACAAAGAGGCCGCAGAACGCGCTAAGGTAGCTGCACAACGCGAGGAAGCCAAACTCAAGAAAGAGGCTGAAACAAAGGCCAAAGAAGAGAAAGCTATCCGCGATTACGAGAAATACCAGGAGAGTCTGGCTAATCCAAAACCGGAGGTTATCTCCCTCTTCAACCTCGGTCTTCGTGTCGGTTACTCGGCTTTGATGGATAAGATCCAGCCGTCCGCAGATGGTTCGCTCTGGGGCGCCGGAACACTCAACCGCAGCAATGCCCTGCAGCAACTCAAAGGCGGCGGAGGTGTCGGTTTGAACCTCACCTACAACCTCGAGTACGAACATTTCCTCTTCGAGACAGGTTTGGATTTCCGCTTCCTCAATTCCACCTCGACGTACGGCTTTACCGCTACGCGTTCAGACTTGGCTTATGGAGCGAGATACGACTATCTCTTCGATAACCTCAAAGAGAGCCGTAATATGATGCAGATCGGTGTGCCGGTGATGTTCGGTGCGCAGTTCAGCCGCTATTACTTCCTCTTGGGAGCGAAGATATACTATTCACTCTGGAACTCCTACAGCCAGAGCGGTCGCTATGATATCACCGTAACAGATCCTATGTATCTGGAGCCTTACGGTATGGGTATTCATGAGTTGAACGGCCAGACCAACCAAAAGATTCAGTTCAAGCAACCGGATGTCAGCCTTGCTGCAGAATTCGGTATCGATCTGGACGAGTGGTTACAGGCGCAGCCAAGTAATGACAAAGACGCGAAGAAACGTCGTCAACAGGTGAAAGCCGGTCAACGTCTGCCGTTCGGCCGTGAGCACATACATTACCGCGTAGCGTTGTTCGCCGAGTACGGCGTACTGAATATCAACGGTACTCCGGCGGCTAAACCCGTTGAGTTCGCGGACAACCAAGTACCGGTACAGCGCAGCAACACGATGCTCGCTATGAACGGTGACAGCAAACTCAACCCGCTCTTTGTAGGTGCGAAATTCACCGTACAGTTTGAGGTTCCGGGTAAGAAAGCCCGTCCTGTTCCGCCGCCTCCTGCTTATGCAATCTATAGCGTAGTGGATGAGCGTACGAACGAACCGCTGAAGGTTGCCTTCGTAGAGACACGTGGCACCGAGTCCGGCAAGATCGCCCTGCGTGAGAAACAGATCGGTCCGAAGGGATTCCGTCAGAAACATGCTGTCGGTAACTTCACCGTTGAAGCCAAGTCAGAGAACTACTACCCTGCTTCGCAGCAGTTCACCATCGAGAAAGTGGGTTCCACACAATACGTGACCATCGCCCTCAAGCCGATGCCCGTCCTGCGCGTACGTGTATATAATAAGGAGACAGGCCTCGCTGTTCCGGCAACCGTACAGATCCTCAAAGAGAATGTTGCCGAACCGGCTTACAGCCTGGCTACCGATTCTACTACCGGTACCACCAGCAAGATGCTGGAGGAAGGTCCGAAGTATTCGATCCATATTGCACAGATGGGTTACGACACACTCGATATGCCGATTGCCTTCATAGGCGATTCGATGAATATCGCCTTGTCGCCGGTTAAGAAAGGCGAGGTATTCATTGTGAAGAACCTCCACTTCGCAACGAACAAGACGCGCATCCTCGCCCGTTCGGAAGAGGCGCTCAACGACCTCTATATGTACCTCGCGCGCAACCCGAAAGTACGCATTAAGATCGTCGGTCACACCGATAGCGTAGGTAAAGACGAGGCGAACCAGAAGTTGTCTGACGGACGTGCAAACGCTGTGATGAATGACCTTATTGAGCGTGGTATCAGCGCGGATCGTATGCAGGCAGAAGGCCGCGGCGAGACCCAACCGATCGACACCAACGACACCGATGAAGGCCGTCAGAACAACAGACGTGTTGAAATTGAGATATTGTAACATCAACATCGAATCGTTATCGGTCCGATATCGGTCCATTATCGGTCCATTATCGAGTCAACATCGAGAGATAAAGTAAATACACATATGAAAAAGCATTTAAAATTAGCATTGCTCGTAGCGTTGTTCGCGAGTTACTGTATCCCCTCTTGGGCGCAAGCACCCTCTACGGAAGGACAAGACTTCTGGGTGACGTTCCTGCAATGGAACCAGGACGTCAGTAAAGACGAGGATAAGAGGACTCGTGAGCTAAAACTTACTATTTCTGCAGTGGAAGAGTGCGACGTACAGATTGTGAACCCCTCTACCGGTTTCAGCCGCAATGTCCATGTTCCGGCTAACAGCAGTGTAGAAGAAGTTGTCAGTAGAGGTTACGGTGCTGAAAACAATGAAAAGAGTTGTTATATTATGGAGAGTGAAACAGCCAACCTATACAGGGCGCTGCATGTCACTTCAACCAAAACCATTTCCCTCTTTGCCGGTAACTACCTCAACAAATCGTTCGACGCTGCCAATGTGCTTCCTACTCCGGCCCTCTTGGATGACTACTTGATCCAAACCTATCCTCCTTCGGATCACGAGGATAGTCCTCAAGGTAGTCACTTTGCCATCATTGCAGTCGAAGATGGAGAAACAACTGTGGATTATAATCTGACAGCAAAGACTGCCGGTGGCAAAACAGGCGCACAGTCTGTAACGCTGAAGAAAGGACAAGTATGGTATGTCTGGACGGGAAAAAACAAAGATGATGCAGCTGACTTGTCCGGCACTACTGTCAAAGCGCGTGACGGCAAAAAGATTGCTGTCTTCCAGGGTTGTCCGCATACCAACGTACCGGACCGGGTGCGTGACCGTGACCACCTTTTCTCTCAGGCTATGCCTACGGCATACTGGGGATCGGAGTTTGCTATCACCACTTCGCGCAAACACCGACGCGATATCGTAGCTGTCATGGCTATCAACGATGGTACGGAGGTGTATATCAATAGTGAAGACGGTGAACCGCAGTTAGTGCATACCTTCAATTTTAATTCCTCTGACCCGCAGGAGCGCAAGCATTATTGGACCTTTGAAATCGGTGAATTTCTGGCCTACTGCGCAGACAATGAGGGTCAATCACCATCGCATGGTCAACTTCCTCCTCCATTGATTGTAGATTCGTCCTGTTATATAACTACCTCTTGTCCCGCGGGTGTACACCTCTTTATGGTATCCAACCGTTATGACAACCTGGTTCCCAAAGTAAGTAGTGACACCCTGGTAGATGACCCGGCGATGTTGTGGATCAGTCCAATTGAGCAGGTGATTAAACAGATTAACTTCGCTACCTATCAGACAAAAATGGCGAAGTTCCACTATATGAATATCGTCACTCCGACAGCTGACATTAACGACATGATTTGGACGGATCAAAATGGAGATAAGCATAATATTGCGGAGCATTTCCACCCTGTTCGAGGTACTGATAATGAGTATTCGTTTGCACGTATAGAGATTCAACATGGCAGTCATAACCTAAAAGGCAAGACCGGATTCCTTGCGCACGTATATGGTTATGGAGAACGTGAGTCGTACGCTTATTCGTGCGGTTCTTCTACCATCCAGCGCAGTATATCCTTCAACGATACGCCGCTGGAGATTGATAGCATCAGCAAGACCTCCTTCTGCGTAAATGAAGAGATTGAGATGAAGCTTAATATCGGTAATAACGATTACCAGAGCGTACATTGGGACTACGGAGACGGTGTCACTTACGATTCAGATCCAAATGCTCCCAACAGCGAAAAGAAAATGTCCACCCATACTTATACCTCCCCGGGTTGGTACGACCTGAAGGTGACGGCTGTGTACCGCAACCCGTGTACCGGAACACAACACACGGATCCGCTTGGCCTGCGATTCTATGTATCGCGTCCTGATACGATTCGTCATACCGGCAGCGGTTGCGTACCGGAAGATTACTCGGGCGAGATGGTTATTCTCGACACCGTTACGTATGGTTGCGACTCTGTTGTTATTACCCAGAAATTCCTCCATCGGGAATCTTCGTACGAGTATAGCGTGACGGCTGAAGATGCTTACACCCTCAGAGATTCGACCTACACGACTTCGACGGATGTCACATGGACTACGCTGAACTCGAATAACTGCGACTCCACGATCACATGCCATATTCAGATTGTGAAGTGCCTCAACATGCAGATTGAGAATAAGCCGGATCAACAGTTCACCTGTGCCGGCCAGAACATGGAGATACCGTTCTCCTACAGCCGTGACGGCGGACACCTCAATGCGTATCTCTATAAGGTGATCCAAGATCCGACAAGTCCGCTTGGCTACCGCCTGATTGATAAGACGCAAGTAACGATTGAGGAGAAAGGCGAATCCGAAGGTCGTAAACGCGGCTTGATTAGCCTGCCTGTGGACACCTGGAGACCGGGTTACTACGTAGGTTGTATCCAGATGGAAGATGCTAACTGCAAGATTACCGAAGGCGGCATTGAACAGCCGGCTATCGAGCAATCGACGGCATTGAACCTCACCATTAAGTATCCGGAGAATATCATTGCCTTTAAGTTCAATAATGTCCTTGCCGTATATCAAAGCGGCTTTGGAGGCAACAAGGGTTATGACTTCGTGGCTTATCAGTGGTACCGCAACAACGAGAAGATTGATGCACTCAAGAATCCGTCTGCCGCAACATCTATCTACCATAGCGAGGAGATCTTCACCTCCGGCGACGAGTACTACGTTGTGCTCACGGAGAGCGGCAAAGACCCGCTGGTTTCTTGCTCGTTCACCGTTCCGGATGATCTGGACGACTATGATGTAAAGAAGGGCGAAGATCCGATTCTTGACACTGACAATCTTGCCAACAAGAAGATGATTGACAATCGTATCTGCGTCGAGATAGAAGGACGGATTTACGACATGTACGGTCAACGCGTGAAATGACCCAAAGCAAGTCACAAATAACTACGCTGCTACGCAGTAACAGTATTTTCCTATCGCTAAGCCTGGTGCTCATTGTAGCATTGGGCTTAGCCCTTTTATATGTCCCGAAAGGCGATTTGCACCTCTTGCTATGCGACCGCCACACGCCCGCACGCGATATATTCTACAGGTATTATACGCAGGTGGCGGAGTGGTTTCCATACGCGCTATGCGCCGCCATCCTCCTTTTCGGCCGTCTCGGAGACGGACTGTTTGCGTCCGCCTGCCAGGCTTTCTCTGCGCTCACCACACAGCTCATCAAGCATATCCTGGTTGCCCCCAGACCCCTTACATGGTTCGCGGAGCATAGGCCGGATGTCCAACTGCCCTTGACGGAAGGCGTGACGATGAACTACTGGCTCTCATTCCCCTCCGGCCACACGACGTCCTTCTTCGCCCTCGCGCTGGCGGTATGTATTTTGCTTACTAGGAGCCATAGGATTCCTAGTTTCCCTAGGATCCTAGTTCAGTTCCTGCTCTTTTTTGCCGCCGCGCTGGGCGGTTACAGCCGCATTTATCTGAGCCAGCATTTCACGGCGGACGTCTTCGGTGGCATGATCGTCGGATGTCTCATTACGATCGTCTGTTACGCCATCTTCTGCCGCTTCGAGGACAAAAAATGGTATAATTACCGTATTTTTACAAAAAAATGACCCTCAAAGTGCATTTTTTTTCAAAAAAATTTGGTCAATTCAAAAAAAAGCAGTACTTTTGCACCCGCTTTCGAAAAGGAAGTAAGATTGAGGGCGTTTAGCTCAGCTGGTTTAGAGCATCTGCCTTACAAGCAGAGGGTCTGCGGTTCGAATCCGTAAACGCCCACAACCCATTAAGGGTGAGAGAACATCGAAAGATGTTCTTTTTTGTTATGTATGGCTTAATCTATGCTCGCATAACCTTGATGGTTTGTGCTGGTCATAGCGTTGCCTCTGGATTACGAAGAAATCCGTAAATAAATTTCTTCCTTTTCTTGCATATTTCAAAAAAAAGCAGTAATTTTGCGACCGCAAAATTGTAAACACATGATTACCTTTCTTATTGCATTATTGCTCCTGATTGTAGGATTTTTTACCTACGGCACTTTGGTGGAGAAGATTTTCGTCATTGATCCGGAGCGCAAGACGCCGGCATTGACAAAGACGGACGGAGTGGATTTTGTCCCGATGGCCCCGTGGCGTATCTTCCTGGTACAATTCCTGAACATCGCCGGACTCGGTCCGATTTTCGGAGCAATCATGGGTATTTTCTACGGTCCTGCTGCCTTCCTGTGGATTGTCTTCGGAACGATCTTCGCCGGCGGTGTACATGACTACTTAAGCGGAATGCTCTCTATCCGCAAGTTAGGTTATTCGTTGCCGGATATCATCGGTGATGAAATGGGTCATGCCGTGAAGACGGTTATGCGTGCGCTGAGTCTGGTCTTGCTGATCTTACTCACCACCACTTTCCTGAGCGGTCCTGCTACGTTACTGCAAGGTCTTTGTCCTCTTTCAACTTTCAACTTTCATCTTTCAACGATTCCTATCTCGTGGGTACTGATTATCTTCGGTTATTATGCATTAGCGACGGTACTGCCTGTCGATAAGCTGATCGGGCGTTTCTACCCTATTTTCGGCGCGATGTTGCTTTTCATGGGCATCGGTATCATGGTAGTAATGCTGGGATGGCATAGCGCCGAAATGCCGGAAGTGTTCGACGGATTGCAGAACAGACAGACAAATGGCCTGCCGCTCTTCCCGATGATGTTCGTCTCTATTGCCTGCGGTGCTATATCGGGTTTTCACGGCACGCAGAGTCCGATCATGGCGCGTTGTGTAACCAACGAGCGTCAGGGTCGCTGGATCTTCTACGGCGCGATGGTTGCTGAAGGTATCTTAGCGCTCATCTGGGCAGCAGCCGCAGGTACTTTCTTCGCTGATCCGGAAAAGGGACTGTATGGCATTGACGGCCTGCAAGCATTTGCGGCGCAGCACCCGGGAGAGAATATCGCAGCGCTCGTCATAGATAAAGTGAGTCGTTCCTGGCTGGGCATAGTAGGTGGTGTATTGGCGATCATAGGTGTCATAGCCGCGCCGATCACCAGCGGAGACACAGCCCTCCGTTCCGCGCGACTCATCGTAGCGGACTACCTGGGTATGGACCAGAAACCGCCGCGCAAGCGATTGCTGATTGCATTGCCGCTTTTCTTCTGCGTCTTCGGAATGGTTTTTGTGGATTTCAACGTGGTATGGCGCTATTTCGCATGGACCAACCAGACACTGGCGGTTTTCACGCTCTGGACGGGCACCGTGTGGCTCTACCGGCATGAAGCGAAGATCCATGACAACCCCTATCGTTTCGGATACCTGATAGCGCTCATTCCTGCGCTGTTCATGACGATGGTATGCAGCAGTTACATCCTCATCGCGCCGGAAGGACTGCATCTGCCGGAAGAATACCGATGGATCGGTTATCTCATCGCGGGTGGCATCACCCTATGCGCCCTCGGAGGGTTTATCGCGTGGGCGTACAGGAGGAAATAAGTCTTCCTGTAGCGTCGTAGAGCTTGTCGCCCACCCGGATATACAGTTGATTATCCTTCAACACTTTGACGGGCTTTCCGTCGGTCTCTCCCGGCAGGGAAGGAAGGTCGGTCGTCTCGCATATCGCAGTGATCTTCGTGGTTGCTGCGATAGCGTTTTTATTCGCACCCGTATAGAGATATTGGTTCTTGTATTTCAGGTCCTGGGTCTGATTGCCGCTACCGTCATTCCATATAATCATCCAGTCGTCATCTATCGCTGCCGCTTCTTCCGGCACGACGAATTTATAGTTACCGTTACCGAGCGAAGTAGCTTTCTTTCCGGGCCATCCGCCGCATACTTGCGTAGTTTGTCCGCCCTTCGTGTACCATATATAGCAGTTGATGGTATTGCCGAAATCCTCGGACTTGGTGAAGAACACCGCCCGCTCGTCGTTATTTGCCAGACACGGCGCTACCGGATCGGTTGTCTCGCCGCCTCCCGGGTGTTCGGGATCATCGGTGAGTTCCATCTCCGTGCCGTCCCATGTAGGATCCGGGATGTTCTTGGGCGAGGAAGTATAGATATATTTCCCGTCCTCGCCTATCTTTCCCGGGGCCGGCGTCTTGTCTGTCGAGAGGACATACACGCGCAGGTTGCCCTTGCCCGAGCAAGTGACGGATAACTTGCCGTTCGTAATGGTCTTGGTGTCTCCTGTGACGCAATCGACATACGTACCGTTGAGGATACCGGAGAAGGTGGCGTTGCCGCTGATGCAGACGAGCGCATAACTGTCTGTCGTAGCGTCTGTATAACGGCGTTTGAAGGCAAAAGAGCCCGAACAGCCGTCCACGGAGTACTGACCTTTCCGGAGAGCGGGCACAGCCATACGGATCTTGCTCAAACGCCGGATATGTTGCGCCAAGGGATGAGAGAGAGAGGTTGCGAGGTTACCCGTTGCATCGCTGTATTCCGCAAAATCGGTGGTATGAACAGTACCCTTTATATATCCGCCGAAATAGGCACGTCCGGAGTTCTGCAGGGCGATATTCGTACCCTCGTCGATACGTTTGCCTTTCTGGAACTCCACTTCCGAACCATAGAAGATACAGGGGATACCACGATGGGTGAACATCAGCGACAGATTCTCCGCCCACGTGTCCTGCGGCTTGGAGAAGCGCTCGAACTGCACCTCGTCCGGCGCGTAGTCGTGTGAGTCCACATAGACCACGTTCCATGTCGCGTCGTTATAATATTTGTCGTTAGACGGATTGGCGATGTTCCATGCCTGCCCGGCGCTGGCGAAGTTCCAGTGTACCGGGAAGTCAATGACGTTCAGTCCGGAAGCTTTGGAGTAGTCGGGTGTATGGTATTCATTGCCGCTGAGCAGGGCGTTGTTCGAGGTCGGCTGGCCGGATAGGGAACCGAAGTCATCCTCTCCCTGTTTCCAAACAGACTGCCAGTTGGTGTGCGACGTACATGTCGAGCCCTCCATTTCCACGAGGTTGTCCCACGAAGCGGCGTTGTTATCCCAGGGGTAGCTCTTCGACTCCGCCCAGGTGTAATAGAACGGCGAGAGGTTGGCATGTTCGCGGTAGAGGATGGAACTGTAGCGCGCACACACTTCCGCGAACATATAGAACGGCGTGCCGCCGCGCTTGTCTTTCGCCGCTTCTCCCGCCGCGATGAAAGCAGGGATGAAGGCGTTGTTGAAGGACAGACGGGGTATATGACCGCCGGTGTCGATACGGAAACCGTCCACGCCCATCTTGATAAACGAAGTGTAGCACTGGATGAGGTAGTTATAGACGGCAGGGTTCTCCGTGTTCAGATCCACGCAGTCGCCGGCTATCTGGAAGAACCAACGGGTAGCATCGTCCCAGTTGCCGTGTGCATAATGATGCCATAAGTTATGGGAGTCGTAGTTCTTTTTCTGGCCGTTCTCATCGGATGAATTCTTCATCTTCGACAGTCGCGCCGCATATTGTTTGCCCGCCTCCAGTTGCAGGTAGTTATCCGGCAGCAGACCGCCGTCTTTCTGCGTGAAAGGCACCATGCAGTCCAGCGACGACTGGTCAGCACTCCAATCCCGATTGAAGAGTTTGCAGAGGTTGGCCTCGCCGAAATTACCCGTGTGATTAAGAACGATATCCAGGATGATCTTCATTCCTCGCGCGTGCGCCTCGTCGATGACCGTCTGAAAAGAGACGCCCTCCGACTCATGACGATGGTCCACTTTGGAGAAATCGTGTGCATGGTAGCCGTGGTAGTCATAGCCGGACGCGTTCTCCACGATCGGCGTGATCCATATCGCTGTAAAACCGAGTGCTTTGATATAATCCATCTTCTCGATCAGCCCTTTGAAATCACCGCGCCACGCGGGGTCACCGGCGTTCTTGGACTGATTGTCCCAACACTGCGTGTTGTTCGATGGGTCGCCGTCATAGAAACGCGTAGGCAGCAGAAAATAAATCTGCTCGTCACGAAAATCCGTACGCGAAGGGAAGGAGGTAGCCGCCGAGGTGGTTACAGCAAACAAGAGCGCGAGGGTGAAGAAAAAGAACTTTCTCATGGTATATCTTGTAATTTTTTCGCAAAGTTACACTTTTTTTTGCATACATGCAAGTTTTTGCGCAAAAAAATTAGCAAACCGCAGGTAATACACGGAGCGAAGCTCCACTACACTCCGCATGGATTTTTGGACATTTTTGTGAGCATGGAGAAGCCAATTGACTTTTGACTTCGAAAAGGGAAGGTCGTCGGGGAGACGAAACCGACCGAGAGTGACGATTTTTTGTAAGGCAGGGCGAGAACCAATAAACTTTATCTATGTTTATCGCCTTCGGCGGGAATGTACCACCAGACCTATAAAGTTTACTTTTAAGTGCGCGGTGGGGCGCGGAACGCGGATAACCTGTTAAGGCATATTCCCGGCGGAGGGGTTTATTTAGTTTTATGTACTTCCCTCGCCCGCCGCGTTTTTGATTTAATACTATTTTTTATATGTTTTTGCGCGTCAACGTGTTTTATATGTTTTTTTCGCTCAAAAAGATTTGCTCAAGTCAAAAAAAAGCAGTACCTTTGCAGTCAGAATGTTGAAGAGAGGACTTATATTATTCTTGGCATCAACGCTGTTTTTCTCCTGTGCGCCAAAGGCATTGCGGGAAGCGGAAGAAGTGGTGGCGCAGGCGGATAGTATGCGCGCGGCGGGACAGATGTACGGCATTGATGCCGGCGACAGCGCAACCCTCGCGCAAGCCTATGAGACGCTGGGCTTCCTTTCACTTTTCAATTTTCATTTTTCACCTTCCTACGCCCACGCCTGCTATCATTACGGTCGTTTGCTGCGGGAGAAAGATAATCCCGTAGAGGCGATGCAATGTTTCATTAATGCTACGCACACTCGTACGCGCGATTACCATATTCTCGGGCGCGTGTATAGTAATATGGGCGACATCGCGCACTTGGCGGGAGAGTTCCCGTTGGCGTATGACATGTTTAGATATGCTGCAAAGGCTTTTCTTCAAAGTAGAGATACGTTGACTTACTATTATGCTATAAATAGTTCTGCGCTTGAACTAGCAGAGCAAAGTAAAATAGAGGAGACGTTAGTTTCACTTAATACCATAGACACATCGGACGCAAGATTATCTTCTTTTGTCAATTTTTCAAAGGCTATCTTGTATCGGAATATTGAGCGGTACGACTCGGCCATATTATTCGCGGATGCTGCATTAAAAGAACTGAATGAAGAGTCAGGAGTAATGTTGGTAAAGGCTCAGGCTTTTTATGGTCTTGATATGAAAGATTCTGCACTGACTTATGCTAAGCGGGTATTGTCAAATCATTCAGCCACTTATCAAAATACATTTAATGCGCTTTATATAATATCTAATATAGATTCTACATTAAAGAAAGAGGAGATACGAGTTTTATCTACTAAAAGAGAAGATATTCGTTATTATGAATATGAACCTGATAAAGATAAATCAACCATAGCCGTTCAGTTGTTAGAACAAGACTTGGCTCGCAAACCGAACCTCGCATGGCTATATGCCATCTGTGCAACGCTTGCTATCGTCGGGCTCGTCGTGTTTATATATGTTTACAGGAAACGCCGGCAACATACATTGCTTGCGCAGCAAATAGAGGACCTGACTATTCAAAACAAAGAGGCAGCGGTGCAACATGAGAAGATTATAAATGATGTAGAGAAGCACAAAAGGAATATAATAGCAGAAATTGAACAGAATTGCCATTTGATTACACAAGCTGAATCCTTCCCACAAAATATACATTGGAAGAGCTATAACAAGATGTGCACAGTAATAGATAAACGATTCTACTTGCTTGCATCCAAATTGCGCACCAAATATAAGTTGAATGAAACAGAGACACGATTGTGTGTGTTAACCTTGTTGGATTGTAAGTATGAACTAATAGCAGACCTATTATATCGGTCAAATTC
>CADBVL010000017.1 GCA_902798015.1 uncultured Bacteroidales bacterium | reverse complement strand
ATCCAGGAGCGCTTGGATCGCGAGTTCGACATGGATGTCATCACCACGGTCCCGAACGTGTCGTATAACGTCTATACGAAAGACGGCGGTATGGTCGAAGTGCACAACCCTGCCGGCATGCCGGATCTCACGGAGATAGACCGCATTGAGGAACCCTATATCCGCGCGTCCGTCATCACCACCTCCGACTACATCGGTCCGATCATGACCCTCTGTCTCGGCAAACGCGGTGAACTCGTCAAGCAGGAGTATATCTCCGGCAACCGAATGGAGCTTCTCTTTGACATGCCGCTGGGCGAGATTGTCATTGATTTCTATGACAAACTCAAATCCATCTCCAAGGGTTACGCTTCTTTCGACTGGCATATGAACGGATTTAGACCGTCTAACCTTGTCAAACTGGATATTCTTCTTAATGGTGAACAGGTCGATGCCCTCTCTACCCTCACCCACCGCGACAATGCCGTGGATTTCGGTCGTCGCATGTGCGAGAAACTGAAAGAACTCCTGCCGCGTCAGCAGTTCGATATCGCTATCCAGGCGGCTATAGGTGCGAAGATTATCGCCCGAGAGACCGTCAAGCAGGTTCGCAAAGATGTCCTCGCCAAATGTTATGGAGGTGATGTCAGCCGTAAACGCAAACTGCTTGAGAAGCAGAAACGCGGTAAGAAACGAATGAAGCAGATTGGTAATGTAGAAGTTCCGCAGAAAGCATTCTTGGCGGTGCTGAAACTGGACTAATTCAAACAACATAACAAACAATACTTTAAAACTATGCTTGAGCATTTAATTCCTGCGTGGATGTTAATCCCGTTTGTAGTGATGCTGCTATGCATCGCCGTGTTGCCGCTCATTCCCCATGTTGGCGAGTGGTGGGAGCATAATCTGCACAAGTTGTATGTGTCTCTGTTACTCGGTACGCCTGTTGGCATTTGGTTGTGTCTCAACGGCATGGACCACGAGTTGATTCACCAGATGATTTACGACTATGTGCCGTTCATTTTATTGCTGATGGCGCTGTTCGTGACCACCGGCGGTATCTGTATCCGTGGTGACTTAAAGGCAACTCCGACCACCAACACTATCATTTTAGCCATCGGCTGGGTATTGGCATCGTTTATGGGAACAACCGGTGCAGCAATGTTACTGATCCGTCTGTTGCTGAGTACTATCCAACAGCGTAAATACCGCGTTCACACGGTGCTGTTCTTCATTGCTATCGTTGCTAACTGCGGTGGTTTGCTTTCACCGCTCGGTGACCCTCCTTTGTTCCTGCTCTTCCAGAAAGGTACGCCTTTCATGTGGTGGATGCAGAACATGCTGCCGGAATGGGCTGTAACAGGTATTTTGCTGCTGGCTATCTATTTCGTAATTGACACCTATTTCTACAAGAAAGAGCCGACCGTTAACCTGATGGCGGATGTGCGCGAGGCGAAGAAACTGACGGCTACGGGATTGATAAATATCTTCTGGTTGCTCTGCGTTATCATGAGTACGATGTTCATCAACTCGACCTATATTCCTGCGATGGGAGCACATGACGCACCGTGGTTTCTGAAACTCTTGCGTGAGTGGGCATTCATCCTTATTATCCTTGGCTCTTGGGTTACGACCAAGAAAGAGGTACGCGTGAACAACAACTACTCCTGGACACCTATTCTGGAAGTGGCTTGCGTGTTCCTTGGTATCTTCGCAACGATGACGCCAGCTCTGATGTTCTTGCAGCAAAACCCGCTTCCAGTAAGCGCTCCTTGGCAGTTTGTTTATTGTACCGGTGCTCTCTCGGCATTCCTGGATAATGCTCCGACAGCCATGGTATTCCATGCAACAGCTACTACCCTGCCCGTTGACGCAGCTACAGCTGTAGCCGGCATCGCTCCGGAGTTTATGAAAGCGATTTCGATGGGTGCTGTCTTCTTTGGAGCTTTGACTTATATCGGTAATGGTCCTAACTTCATGGTGAAGTCCATCGCTGAGCAAGAAGGCATTGACATGCCGAGCTTCTTCGGATACATGATTAAGTTCAGTTTGATCATCCTCCTGCCGGTTTACATCATTGTTCAACTGCTTTTCATCTAATGACATTTGTTGATAATATTATCGCGTGGTACTCGGCGCATATGAACTATGCGTCGATTACTGCGTTGATGGCAGTAGAGTCATCGTTTATCCCTTTCCCGAGTGAAGTGGTTATTCCTCCGGCAGCATTCGTTGCCGGCCAACCCGACAGCGTGCTCTGCGCCACAGGGAACTATCTGGTAGATGTTACAATCATTGTGCTCTTCGGAACGCTGGGTGCAATGATCGGCGCCATCATCAACTACGGCCTCTCCGTGTGGCTCGGACGAATTATCATCTATAAGTTCGCTGACAGCAAACTCGGACATCTGTGCCTGCTGTCGAGTGAGAAATTAGAGAAGGCGGAGTCGTATTTCCGCGAGAAAGGAAATGTGTCCACCTTCATCGGCCGGTTCATTCCGGGTATCCGTCAGTTGATATCTATTCCTGCAGGGTTAAGCCGCATGCATTTCGGCGCATTCCTTTGGTGGACCTTTCTCGGTGCCTTCTGCTGGAACTGCGTACTGGCGGCTGTAGGTTATGTAGCAGCAGGACAGATGGACCTCATAAAAGAATATAGCCACGAATTATCCGTGGCCATACTCATTATCTTCGGTTTAGCAATCGTTTACTTCATTGTAAAACGCTTTATTGTTTCAGCCAAGAAGCAATGACCTTGCGGTTCTCGATGATTTCGGCAATCAGGCAGCCAAATGCCCAGCCGAATATCAGAAAGAGCAACACATATTTCAGGCGACCGTTCACGGGTTTTGGAACTGCTGTAAAGTGGTTTTCAAGAACTACGGGGGCGGTCGCTAACTGTAAGCGGTAGTCGCCTTGCTGCACGTGTTTCTGCTGATCATAGATCTCTTCGAGGAAAAGACGGATCTTACGATCCCCATAGAAATTGACGCCATTACCGCTGTAATTCATCGGTTGCGCATTAGAGGCATTATAGAAATAATAAGCACTCGTAAGGCTGTCCAGTTTCTGCGCCTGAGCGTGATTAAAGCGAACCTCTTCACGCAGGTTAGCCAAATAACCGACATACGACTTCTGCATAGGTTCGTTACTATTCAGATAGTCCAAAATTCCCTTCTCTATTTCCGGCAGACGCGCAAAGTCACGGGCTTTAAGACGGAACTGCAGGCAGAGTCGATCGTACATCTGCACATTCAACGTATCATAGGGCTTGGACGCCCGCTTGAAGTCGATATAGTCAGCATTACCATCATGCAAACAGTCAATGACACGGTAAGTAGTAAACGCTTGGGCTGTTTTCTCTTTAACTATCGGTGTGATTGCAGCGCCCTCAGGCAATAAGCGTCCAGATCGCAAAGGAGCGTAAGCTTGCTCGAACTGCTGCACGGAAGGACCATTCAAGAGTGCCACAGCATTCATTTTATACGTCAGATTCTCACAGCGAGTGAGGTATAGCGCGCAAGCGAGTGCCAACGCAACACAAGTGATCACTACCCACCAGTAACGGTAAGTCAAGCGTATCATGTGTGTCATGAGACGGCAGCAGGCTTTGCAACCATTGGCTATGCCGCGCCCGCACGCTACGCATAAATCAATAAAGGTCATATCTTTTTCCATAATTCATAAGTCTTATTTGCGACGAATCCATCCGAAAGGACGATGACGCTCTTCCGTCTCCACTTTCTGTTCCTCTTTCGGTTCTTCTTCAATCGTGATGACTACATCATCCGCGGATGTGGAAGCAGCATGTTCGCGCGGTTGACGCGGCGCTGTCTCCAGTCCTTCCGCGAAAAGCGTCTCGCTGAGGTCGATGAGTTGCGGGTTTTCGTCCTCCATGGGTTTGGGCTGTTGTGGCGGATAATTCGCCTCAATAGCCTCAGAAATGGTCTTCTTGCCCTCTTCCTCTTCTTCCGAAGGCAGCCCATCCACTTTATATCCCGTAGCGATAACCGTCACGCGCACTTCATCTCCCAGACTTTCGTCAATGGATGCTCCCCATTGCACCTCGATATCGTCACCTACTTCCTGTACGAAG
Organism: uncultured Bacteroidales bacterium; assembly: GCA_902798015.1. GTDB lineage: Bacteria > Bacteroidota > Bacteroidia > Bacteroidales > Paludibacteraceae > Colicola. The sequence continues at coordinate 15,468 of CADBVL010000017.1, read as the reverse complement.
TCATTGATCTGGTCAATCTCCTCCATCACAATCGCGTGTTCCGTAGAGCAATAGAACTGCAACAAGATGCGCTCTGCGCCATGAACATCATTGGTATTGACAAGCGGTGAATTCAAGGCATCGTTGATAGCGTTGGTGATACGTTTCTCACCGGAAGCATGACCGATATTCATGATTGCCACACCACCTTTGCGGAGCGTATTGCGAACATCGGCGAAGTCGGTGTTAATATATCCCGGAACGGTGATGATCTCCGCGATTGCACGTGCTGCATTCGCTACGACATCATCCGACTTACTGAAGGCATTGAGCAGGTTCAGCTCCGGATATATCTGCTTGAGTTTCTCATTGTTAATAATGAGAAGGGCATCCACGTGCTTGGCCAAACGAGCCACACCCGTCATTGCTTTCTCGATTTTCTTCTTTCCCTCAAAAGCAAACGGGATCGTAACGATACCTACGGTAAGGATCCCCATCTCTTGCGCCACTTCGGCCACTATCGACGAAGCACCTGTCCCGGTACCACCACCCATACCTGCAGTGATGAATAACATCTGCGTGCCGTCATTCAGCGCCTCACGGATATGATCCCTGCTCTCTTCTGCGTACTGTCGCGCGGTCTCAGGATCACCTCCGGCACCCAAACCCGGTCCTAATTGCAGTTTACTGGGCACAGACGATTTGATGAGCACCTGGCGATCGGTGTTACACACAAGGAACGAGACATCGCTCAGTCCCTGACGGAACATGTAGTTCACGGCATTGCAGCCGCCACCACCTACTCCAATCACCTTGATAATACTGTCTTCTGTCAATCCTTCCAAAGGAAGTGTGAAATTGTCTTCCATATTATTATTCACTTTCAATAAACATATCCAATGTCGATTCCTTGACGCGGTCAAAGAACCCTGCTTTCTTGACCAATTGGTCTTTATGGCTGTCGCGGTAGTCCTGTCCGAGGAGGATTGTTCCTACCAGCGACGTATATTGCGGCGAGAGGTATTTCTCTTCGGTGTCGCGATGCAACAGGTAGTTATGTGCCCCATAGCACACATGAACAGGAGTCTTTTGCTGCAGGTACGCGTCCAATCCCTGCAACATACTTGCCCCGCCGGTAATATAAATTGTCTTGATACGACTCTCCACTTTTTTCAGTTCGTCCAAAAGCGGCGCCACGATCTCCTGTAGTTTGATCTCAATGGCACTCGCCAGTTCATCCGATGAGATGACGATGTCTCCGCCTATCTCGGGTACTGCGGGTACACGCAGTCTCACGTTCTTCTCCACGAATTGCGGCGCGGCGCAACCGAACTTTTTCTTCAGCACTTCGGCGGTATTGAAACTCAGTCCCTGCTGCTCCAACATACGCGTAATATGATAGCCTCCTTTCGGCACTACCTTATTGAGCAAGTACTGACCACCCTTGTAAACCGTCAGGGTTGTCGTCTGGGCACCAAAATCCAGCACAGCGCAACCGTCAGTCAGCACTTGGTTTCCATCGCAAGTAGCAAATGCCGAAAGCAGTGCCTCCGGTCTTACGAAAGACTGCTCTATACTGCGACCAGCCTGCGAGAATGCTTTCTGCAGTTGCGTATCAATCGCTTTGCGGCCGCAGAATGCGATATAATATGCTTCTACCAGCGCCGCGCGTTGTTCCGGCGTCGGTGTGTCATCCTGTTCAATGCCGTCCAGTTTGAAATAACTCGGCACGAGTCCAAGCACCGCGACATCCGGATTGCGTACTTCAATCTTCTCCTTACACTCGCGCTCCATCTCATCCAGCAGCGTCTGACTTATCTCCTTGCGACGTGCCTGATCACGGCGTGAATGCACCGCTACAATCTGCATAGAATATCCGCCTATGGCCAGAAAGGCTGTGGGCAGTTCGTCCACGCCGATGCGATTTGCCAGCAGTTTGAGCACCTCGGCAATGACATAGCCGGCATTGCTCGACTGCGTCACTACGCCCTGCTCCACGCATATATTTCCCATCTTCTGCGGACGTTCCTCCACTCCTAATATCTGGAAGAAATCCGCCGACAGGCGGCGAGCAGCCATGGCACGCACACTGTCGCTACCCAAGTCGATAGCCACCAACGGAAGTGAGTCTGCTTTTTGTGTTTGTTTTCTTGCCATTATTTAATTCCTCCCAATCACCTGCCCTTTGAACCGCAGGTCTATTTCGTTGTATTGCTTGTCTTTCGTTGCCTCTTTGCCGTTCTCCAGGAACACACGCAATTTGTGCAGTTTCTGCTCGTAGCCTCGCATCGAACCTAATACTACGCGATGAAAAGTGACGGCTTCCGAGTTATTGCTCAGGTGCAAATAGATATACACCATCTGGGGATTTTGCACGTGCAAATGATGAATGCGCGCACGCCAATAGTCATCTTCTTGCAGCCACAACGCGAAGTCCGCGAGAGAATGCGACGCCATAGTCAGTCCTACATTTCCGGACACCACCGGCACACGGTCTTTGATAGACTCCCGTGAAGGCATCACGCGACGGTCGGTGTCGATAAAATACACTTCTATTGGTGTTTGCACGCGCAGCAAAGGGACACGCTGTGTTATTCGAATGCGCATCTCGCCGCGCGGAGTGATGTAACATTGTGCCGTACGTACCATCGGGTGATGAGCAATCGTCTCTTCAATGCGATGCAGCGTTGTAGGGGCTATTACGCGGTTCACTGGATAGAGGTCATTGGTATGCAATAACTGCGTCAACTCTACCTCCGTGAGATATGCCCGTTCTTCACGGTCTTCGATGATATATCGTAACGAATGACATTCGCGCTCCGCAGGATGCGTCTTATAGCCACTCACGACAGCGGCTATGAGCAGTCCCGCCATGACCGCTATACCTACACTCTGCACTATGATCTTCGCTGTTCTGCCCACGTCAATTTATCTTTAGTCCGTTCGCCACCTCCGGCACAAGCCGGTCTATATCACCGGCACCTACTGTCAATACCACCACGGGTTCGTTGCTCTGCGCCACACGGCGTTGCAGTTCTGCTACAAGGTACTTTTTCTGCACGACCTGCCCGCCTAACATCTCACTTGTCACACCAGGAATGGGTTCTTCACGCGCGGGATAAATCGGCAGCAGAAGACACTCGTCCAGAGTAGCCAACACGCGCCGGAATCCTTCCGCAAAATCCCGTGTACGGGTATATAAATGCGGTTGGAAAACACCTATCAGTTTGCGTTCGGGATAGAGTTTGCGGATTGAATCAATGGCCGTTGCTATCTCTTGCGGATGATGGGCGTAGTCATCTATATATGCCACTTTCGGCGTGTTGACATGAATATTAAACCGTCTCCAAACGCCCTTGAAGGATGCGACACGCGCTTTCAGTTCCTGACTATTGACTCCTGCCTCCTGACTCTCTACAATCCACGCTACCGCCAGCGCCGCCACCGCATTCTCTATATTCACCCACACCGGCACGCCGAGTTGCATGTCAGCAATTGTCTCGCCCAGTGCATGGAAGTCGAAGCGGATCTCTCCGTTTGCCACGCGGATGTTGTCTGCGTAGAAATCACATGGTTCATTCGCGGAGTAAGTATAACATTTTACACCTTCTTGCAATCTTGGCTGCAACGCAATGCCGTGCTTCATGACAAGAGCACCGGTAATCAGACTTGTATAGTGCGCAAACGCTTCGCGATACGCCTCTTCGGTACCGTAGATGTCCAGATGGTCCGCGTCCACTGCCGTCACCACGGATATATAGGGCCGCAGGTGATGAAACGAGCGGTCGTATTCATCCGCCTCCACCACCACGTACTCGCTGTCTTTGTCCAGCAGCAGGTTCGTGTGATAATTCATGCTGATGCCACCGAGGAAGGCATTTACCGGTTGCAAGAGATGGGCAATCATCGTACTGGTGGTGGTCTTTCCGTGCGTGCCAGCAACGCAAAGCGCCTTCATCTGCCGCGTCACCAATCCTAACACCTCCGCACGCTTGAGGATCTCATACCCCTGCTCACGCAAATACGTGAATATGGCGTTCTCCTCGGGCACAGCCGGCGTGCGCACTACCAGAGTGTGCTGCGGATTGCCTACTTCAAACCCACAATCCTCCATCCTCAAATGGTCGTCTCCAAAGACAATCTGCATTCCTTCCTTCTCCAACTCTTTCGTCAGGGCGGAAGGTGTACGGTCATAGCCGCACACACGGTATCCGCGACTATGAAAATAGCGCGCCAGCGCACTCATTCCGATGCCTCCTATGCCCAGAAAAAAGATTGTTTGTATATCCTCTTGCTTCATCATAAAGCCGTATTATGCAAAATCGGGCACAAAATTACGAAAAAAAAATCATATTTGCAAGCGCGCGCGTAATTTTTCGATATTTTATTAACTAAAATTTGGAAATGTCATTTTTTTGTTGTATCTTTGCAGAAAATTTTAGAAAGCAAGCGTTTCTGTATATGAATCTTGAGAGGTGTTTAGGGTGATCTTGGGCTGAGGAGCCTTTGATCACCCTTTCAGCACCCATTGAGCACCCTTTGCGCAGTAGTGGAAGAGTAGTGGAAAAGTAGTGGTGAAGTAGTAGATAGCGAGTTGGAAAGAGGAATAAGAAATGAGAAATAAGAAATTAGAGATAAGAGATAAGAAATTTGAGATAAGAAATTTGAAATATGTTTATTCATTTGGATTGTAATAATTTCTTTGTGAGTTGCGAATTGGTGTCGCGACCGGAACTGCGGGGAACGCCTGTGGTGGTAGCCAACGACAACGGCAACAACGGCGGTATCATCCTGGCGCTGAACCAGGAGGCTAAGACCGTAGGCCTAAAGCGCGGCAATCCGCTGTTTCAAGTGAATAAACTGATTGAGAAACAACACGTGACGGTCATTGATGTCCATCATCATCTGTACCATGAAGTGTCGCATCATATCATGGAAGAAGTGAAGCAGACAGAGATGGTTTTAGACTTTGTCCAATACAGCGTGGATGAGTTCTTCGGTATGATGCCGGACGATGACCCCACCCGACTTCGCTGTTACCTGCAACAACTCAAAGATCTGATATATGAGAAGACCGGCATTCCGGTCAGTTGCGGTGCCGGAACGAGTTATACGCTTGCCAAGACCGCTACATGGTTTGCAAAACGCTATCCGGCCTATAAAGGTATCTGTATCATGCCCGCCGACAAACGCGAGCAGGCCTTGTCGAAAGTGCCGATAGCGGATGTCTGGGGTGTAGGCAGAAAGAGTATCAAGAAGTTGACGCAGGAAGGTATTCAAACCGCGCTCGACTACACACAGAAATCCGAAGCCTGGGTACACCGTCTATTCAACGTGACGGGTGTTCGGACATGGAAAGAGTTGCATGGTGAACCTGCTATCACTTTAGCGAGCCGCGAACGGCAGAAGAGTGTCATGTATAGTCGTACCTTCGCACACATGACGGACAGTCAGACAATTCTTTTAAAAGAATTGAGTAACTACGCCACCGCCGCCACGAGACGTTTGCGCGAACAGGGTTCTATATGTGGTGCTGTAACGGTCTTTTTGGCCACCAACCGCCACCGAACAGACCTTGCGCAGTACCATATTGATGAGACCATCAAACTGACGACAGCGACCGATGACACACGTATGATTATTGAAGCCGTGCGTACCCTCTTGACTCGTGTTTATAAGCCGCGCTACCAGTACAAACAGGCGGGTGTAATCCTCTCGCAGTTGCAGAGCAATTCCGGTGTGCAGTTGGACCTTTTTGCACCGCAAGCCGCCGAAGACACTTCGCGCCAGAAACGGTTGATGCGTGCCATCGACACCATCAACGAACGGTTTGGCAAGAACCAGATTCATTTTGCCGTACAAGGGATGGAGAACGACACGCAAGACGATCCGGCAGGGTTTATGCGTCCGCATAATGTCGAATAACCCTTCGAGAGCTCATACCTTACATGATAGCAAAAGGTTCTTTTTTTGTAAATATACAAAAATATTTGCGTATATGATTTTTTTTTTGTACCTTTGCAGCCGATTTGTTGTCGAGAGGCTCGACACCCGATTAGCCATTCTGGACAAAACAAGAACTAACAGAACAACAAACAATGAATATTTCTTACAATTGGTTGAAGCGTTATATTGATCTGAAGGATGACGCCGAGACCGTAGCAAAGATCCTGACCTCCATTGGTCTCGAGGTAGGAACCGTTGAGACAGTAGAGACCATCCGCGGCGGGTTAAAAGGGCTTGTAGTAGGTGAAGTGTTAACCTGCGTTCCCCACCCCAATTCCGACCATTTACATTTGACGACCGTTAATATCGGCGAGGCAGAGCCTCTCCAGATTGTTTGCGGTGCGCCGAACGTAGCGGCTGGACAGAAAGTGATTGTCGCCACCATCGGCACCGTACTCTATGACGGCGATGAGAGTTTCACCATCAAGAAAGGCAAGCTTCGCGGCGAGGAGTCGTGCGGTATGATTTGTGCGGAGGACGAGATCGGCGTAGGAACCGACCACGCCGGTATCATCGTGTTGCCGCCAGACACGCCGGTAGGCATGACCGCCCGCGAGTATTACAAGGTGCAGGACGACACGATCATCGAGGTGGATATCACTCCGAACCGCTCTGACGCCGCGTCCCATTACGGCGTAGCGCGCGATTTGTATGCGTACTACAAGAGCAGGCCTACCCCCACCCCCTCCCTAAAGGGAAGGGAGAATATTTCTCTCATTAAGCCTTCTGTGGAGGCGTTCAAGGTGGATAACCACGAGCTTCCGATAAAAGTTACAATCGATGCGCCGGAGGCTTGTCCGCGTTATACGGGTGTGAGCATCAAGGGCGTTGAGATCAAAGAGTCGCCGGACTGGCTGAAGAACAGCCTTTTGGCGATTGGCCTGCGACCGATCAATAACATCGTTGATGTGACGAACTTCGTACTGCACGAGTGCGGTCAGGCTTTGCACGCCTTTGATGCCGACAAGATAAAAGGTCACGAGATTCATGTGCGCTATGCCAAACAAGGCGAAAAATTTGTGACCCTTGACGGCGTGGAACGTGAGATGGATGCGCACGACCTGATGATCGCCAACAGCGAAGAAGCAATGTGTATCGCCGGTGTGTTCGGTGGTTTGGAGAGCGGCGTGACAGAGCACACGAAGAATGTGTTCCTTGAGAGTGCTTATTTCGACCCTGTGACCATCCGTAAGACCAGCCGCAGACATCAGTTGCAGACGGATGCTTCGTTCCGCTACGAGCGCGGTTGTGATCCGAACAACACACCGTACGTGCTGAAACGCGCGGCTCTGCTGATTCAGGAAGTAGCCGGCGGACAGATAGCGATGGACGTAACTGACCGGAGTGGCTCCGGAGCCGAACTGCCATGCGGAGAGACTATTTTTGCACCGTGGGACGTAACGATTGATATCCACCGCGTGAACAGTTTGATAGGCAAAGCCATCGGCGAGGACACCATTGAGACTATTCTTCGTGCCTTAGAGATAGAGATCAAGAGCAAAGACGGCTCTATCTGGCAACTCGGCGTACCTCGCTACCGCGTGGATGTACAACGCGAGTGCGACGTAGTAGAAGATATACTCCGTATATACGGTTACGACAACGTAGAGTTTCCCGAGAAACTGAACACGAGTCTTGCTTATGGCATCAAGCCGAACCCGGAACAACTGCGCCGTCGCATATCGGAACAACTGACCGCTCAGGGCTTCTATGAGATTCTTAACAACTCTCTGACCAAGGTGTCGTACTACGAACCGTTACAACAACTGACTCTTGACACGTGCGTCAAGATCATGAACCCGTTGAGCAGCGACCTCGGCGTCATGCGTCAGACCCTACTCTTCGGCGGTCTCGAGTCTATCGCCCGCAACGCCAACCGCAAGAACAGCGACCTGCGTCTGTATGAGTTCGGCAACTGCTATCATTACAAGCCTACCCTAACCCTCCCTGAAGGGAAGGAACTGGATACGCTCATTCGCTATTCCGAGGAGCCGCATTTCGGACTTTGGCTGACAGGTAACAAGACCGCGCAGAGTTGGGTTCGCCGCGAGGAGAAGAGTTCATTCTACGAGCTCCATGCGTATGTGAATAATATATTGGTGCGCCTGGGTGTTGACCTTGCCAAAGTGACGGTAGAACGTCTGGAAAACGAGTTGTTCCAAGACGGCCTGGTACTCAAAGCCGCTAATGGTAAAGCCTTGGGTTATATCGGCATCGTTGCCCGCAAAGTGCTGAAAGCATTTGATATCGACCAGGAGGTTTTCTACGCCGACCTTGATTGGAACACGCTGCTCAAACAGAACAAGCAATACAAAGCCGTTATCACAGACCTGCCCAAATATCCGGAGGTAAAACGCGACTTTGCGCTGCTTGTAGATAAATCCGTTGAGTTTGCAGACCTCGCGCGTGCCGCCTTCAGCACAGAGAAGAAACTGCTGAAGAACGTGTTCCTCTTTGATGTCTATGAAGGCAAGAACCTCGAAGAAGGCAAGAAATCCTACGCCTTGAGTTTCATTCTCCAAGACGCGGACAACACGCTCAAAGACACGCAGATAGAGAATATTATGAATCGCTTGAAGGCAACGTTCGAAGAGAAATTCCATGCTACCCTCCGCTGATCAAAACGAGATATTACGCCGCCGGACTTTTGCGATTATATCGCACCCTGATGCCGGAAAGACCACGCTGACCGAGAAACTGCTGCTCTACGGCGGTGCTATCCACGTAGCGGGCGCGGTGAAGAGCAATAAGATCCGTAAGACAGCTACCTCCGACTGGATGGAGATTGAGAAACAACGTGGTATTTCCGTAGCGACCTCCGTCATGGGTTTCGACTACCGCGATTACCATATTAATATTCTCGATACTCCGGGTCACCAGGACTTTGCGGAAGACACATTCCGTACGTTGACGGCCGTGGACTCCGCGATCGTGGTGATTGACTCCGCCAAGGGTGTGGAGACACAGACTCGCCGTCTGATGGAAGTCTGCCGGATGCGCAAGACGCCTGTCATGGTATTCATGAACAAAATGGACCGTGAAGGCAAAGATCCGTTCGATCTGATGGACGAAGTGGAGCGCGAGTTACAAATCAAAGTGACGCCTGTATCATGGGCGAACGGACAAGGCTTGAAGTTTGAGTCCGTCTTCGCACTTAACAAACGTCCAAAGGACGTTAACGGCAAGTTGGCAGAAGACTTGGAGATGGTGGATGGCGTGTACCCGGAATTTGACAAGGAAGCTTACTTGCGCGGCGAGTTAGCGCCGGTCTTCTTTGGCTCGGCATACAAGACAGTCGGTGTACAGGAGTTGCTGGACTTCTTTGTAGAGAACGCCCCCTCCCCTCGTCCCGTTACCGCCGAAGAACGTACCGTAGAACCGATGGAAGACAAGTTCACGGCATTCTGCTTCAAGATTCACGCGAACATGGACCCGAATCACCGCTCTTGTATTGCGTTCTTCAAGATATGCAGTGGAAAATTCCTGCGCAACACCTATTATTACCACGTGCGCAAAGACCAGCAGATGCGTTTTGCTGCACCAACGTGCTTCATGGCGCAGAAGAAAGAGACCGTCGATGAAGCTTTTGCAGGCGATATTGTAGGCTTACCGGACACCGGAAACTTCAAGATCGGCGACACCCTCACCGCAGGTGAGAAACTGCATTTCAAAGGACTGCCATCCTTCTCTCCGGAGATGTTCAAATATATCGACAACGCGGACCCGATGAAGCAGAAACAGCTTGACAAGGGTGTGAACCAGCTGATGGACGAAGGTGTGGCGCAACTCTTTGTGAGCCAACTCAACGGCCGTAAGATCATCGGCACCGTAGGACAACTGCAGTTTGAGGTCATTCAGTATCGTTTGGAGCACGAATACCAGGCAAAATGCAAATGGCAACCGCTGCAGATGTACAAAGCCTGCTGGATAGAGTCCGACGACGATGCCGAACTCGACACCTTCAAGAAACGCAAGGCGCAGTACATGGCGTACGACAAAGAAGGCCGCGACGTGTTCATGGCCGACAGCGCCTACGTGCTCAGTATGGCGCAGCAGGATTACAAGCATATCACATTCCACTTTACAAGTGAGTTTTAGCTCGTAATACCGCCATCACGGAATCACGTAATAACAAAAAAAATACTATTATGAAAAACAGAGCTTTACAATTTCGTCTCATCGTAATGAACTTCCTGGAGTTCGCTGTATGGGGCGCGTACTTAACCTCAATGGGTACTTACCTGTTCAAACAGGGAATGGGTCAGCATATCGGTTGGTTCTATTCCATCCAGGGTGTAGTGAGTCTCTTCATGCCTGCGCTGATGGGTATTGTAGCGGACCGATGGATACAAGCTCAAAAAACGCTTAGTCTGTGCCATGCCTTAGCCGGTCTATTCATGTGCGCAGCGGGTTTATACGCCTATACAGCCGGAGACGTGCATTTCGGTACGCTATTCTCGCTGTATACCATATCCGTAGCATTCTTCATGCCAACTATCGCGCTGACGAACTCCGTAGCATTCAATGCATTGGTAAAAGCAAACATGGACACCGTGAAAGATTTCCCGCCGATCCGTGTTTTCGGAACGGTAGGATTTATCGCTACAATGTGGTGTATAGACCTGCTTGGTTTCCAGGCAACCCCTTGGCAGTTTGTGGTTAGCGGCGGTCTGAGTCTCCTCTTAGCTGGATATTCACTGACACTTCCTGCATGTGAGATAAAGAAAACAGAAGGCAGTGTAGATTTAGTAGAAGCGCTGGGATTGAAAGCATTCACTCTCTTCAAACAAAAGAAAATGGCGTTATTCTTCATTTTCTCGATGCTGTTAGGTATGTGTCTGCAAGTCACCAACTCATATGCCAATCCGTTTATCACTTCGTTTGGCGCTATAGAGGAGTTTGCTAATACTTTCGGCGTGCAGCACGCAAATATCCTGATCTCTATCAGCCAGATTTGCGAGGCACTCTGTATCCTTGCTATTCCATTCTTCCTCAAGCGGTTCGGCATCAAGAATGTGATGTTGATGGCGATGTTTGCATGGGTATTCCGTTTCGGTTTCTTCGGTGCCGGTAATCCCGGCTTCCCGGGCGTGATACTCTTTATCCTCAGTTGTGTAGTGTACGGCTTTGCGTTTGATTTCTTTAATATCTCCGGTGCGTTATATGTAGATCAGGAGACAGAGCCTGCGCAGCGTTCTTCGGCACAAGGGTTGTTTATGATGATGACCAATGGTCTTGGTGCCACCATCGGTACACTCTCGGCTCAAGCTATCGTGAATAAACTGGTGATGGCGGAAGAGGTAGTTGCACGGGGACCTATCGCCGTATGGGACGGATGGAAAGAAGCATGGTATATCTTTGCGGGCTTTGCATTGGTAGTAGCAATTGCTTTCTGGATCTTCTTCCCGAAGACACCAGTAAACAAAGATATCGAAGTTAAACATTAATGTATCGTAAGGAACTGACATATTATTTCTCCACGCCGATAGCGTACATTGTCATCGGCTTGTACCTTTTGGCGATCAGTCTATTCCTTTGGGTGATCCCGGGTCAGTGGAATATCATTGACTCGGGATATGCCCAGGTGGACGGACTGTTTCAGTTGAGTCCGTGGCTTTTCATGCTGCTCTGCCCTGCCCTGACGATGCGTCTGTTTTCGGAAGAGCGGCAAAGTGGTATCTGGGATTTGATACGCACCAAGCCCGTATCTCTTACCCGCATTGTACTCGGTAAGTATTTCGCAGCATGGACACTGGTTCTCATCGGCCTGCTGCCTTGCTTCATTCACTACTTCGTAGTGGCCTATATGGCCGAACCCATGGGAAACCTCGACAGCGGGGCGTTTATGGGTTCGTTCCTCGGCCTGATATTGCTGAGCGGCACATTCATGGCCATCGGCCTGCTGTGCGCTACATTCAGCAAGAGTCAGATCGTTTGTTTCATCTGCGGCGCACTGGTGTGTTTCGTTCTCTACTGGGTGTTGCTGCAGGATCACTACTCTTCCCTCTCGCGCGGTGTCTTGGATTTGCGCGACGTGGTATTCTTCGCTTCCATCGCTGTGATAGCGATTGTAGCTTCAATTTTTACTCTGGATAAACTGACGCGCAAATGACTCGAATAGGCCTGTTAAGCGACACGCATGGTTTGTTGGACAAACGCATCTTCGAACATTTCAAAGATGTCGATGAAATATGGCATGCGGGCGATATAGGCAGTGATGAGGTATTGCGCAAATTGCGGGAATTCAAGCCCACACGCGCCGTTTTCGGAAACATGGACGGCGGAGATGTCCGTTATACCCTGGATGAGTTCTATCGTTTCCGCATTGAAGATGTCAACGTGCTTATGACGCACATCGGCGGTTATCCGGGCCATTACAATCCGTGGTTAATTCCTATGTTCCGCAAAGCGCTTGAGCATTACGATGATCCCAACCACCGTATTGATCTCTTTGTGTGCGGGCACAGCCATATATTAAAAGTACAATACGACTCGCAGTTCAAATTCCTTACGATGAATCCGGGAGCCGCCGGCAAACAAGGCTGGCAACCATGCCAAACGCTACTGCGATTTACCATCGATGGCAGCAAAATAGATAATTTGGAGGTCATTGAATTGGAGTGGAAATAGTCTTTTTCTGCAAAAAAATCTATTTTGCAAAGTCAACTTAGCAAAATATGCTGCATAACATATAAAATTATTTGCACATATTAAAAAAAAGCAGTACCTTTGCACCGGATTTTAGAAAAGGGGATCCAAAATTAAACAAGCCAATCTTTTTTGTACCTTAAATAAACAGACTAATACCTAAGAAAAACAGACGTCGGGATGACGCCTGTTTTCGCTTTTATAGGTACCTTTCTTTATTTGATCTCCTGCACTTTGATACCATCGCGTTCCAACAACGCGTTGATGGTCGGTTCTCCGCCACGGAAACGCTTGTAGAGATCCATTGCTTTCTCTGTACCACCCTTCTCCAGGATGTTTTCGCGGAAACGCTTAGCGGCTTTCTTGTCGAAGATAGTGCCGCTCTTCTTCTGTGCCTCCTTGAATACCGAGAAAGCATCTGCATCGAGCAACTCCGACCATTTATAGCTGTAATAGCCTGCAGCGTAGCCGCCGGAGAAGATATGCGTAAAGGCCGTAGCCATTTGCGTACCGGGTACGTTCGGCAGGACCTGCACCTGCTCCATCGCCTTGTCACTGAAACGGATCACCGATTCCGTCGTACCGAGACTCTCATTGACGGCAAACGGTTGCTCCAGTGTATGCCAACTCATGTCGAGGTAGCCGAAACTCAACTGGCGCACGCATCCGTATGCAGCCAGATAGGTTTGCGAAGCGTGCATCTTATCAAGCAGTTCCTGCGGCAGTGTTGCGCCGGTCTTGTAATGTTTGGCGAAGGTATCGAGGAATTCTTTCTCGTCGATGAAGTTCTCATTGAACTGCGAGGGCAACTCCACGAAATCGCGCGGTACGTTGGTTCCGCTCTGTGAGGCATACTGGCAGCGGGTGAGCATACCATGCAGACCATGACCGAACTCATGAAGGAACGTGCGCACCTCGTCATATGTAAAAAGCGCCGGTTTCTCCGCCGTCGGCCTAGTAAAGTTCATCACATTCACGATATGCGGACGATGGTCTTTCTTGCCTTTGATATACTGCGGTTGGAAATCATTCATCCAGGCACCGCCACGCTTGCCATCCCGCGGATGGAAGTCTGCGTAATAGACAGCCAAGAACTTACCCTTCTCGTCAAAGACCTCGTACGCTGTCACTTCCGGATGGTATACCTGAATCTTTTTGTTCTCTTTGAATTTGATGCCATACAAGCGCTCTGCCAAGCCAAAAACGCCCTTCTTTACATTCTCCAGTTCAAAATACGGACGGAGGTCATCATCGGAGATGTCGTATTTCTCTTTTTTGAGTTTCTTGCTGTAGTAGCTGAAGTCCCAAGGTTGCAGATGCGCGGCATAGAAGCCGTGCGCATGGGCATAATCCTCTACTTCCTTCACTTCTGCGAGCGCTGCAGGCATATACGCATCGCGCAACTGATCCAACAGTTTATATACATTCTCGGGAGTCTCCGCCATTCGTTTGTCAAGGGCCTTCACGGCATAGTTCTTTTTGCCGAAGAGTTTTGCGATTGCCAAGCGGGTATTCACGATCTCGACGATAAGCGCCGTATTATCGAATTCTCCGCCGATACAACGTCCTGCATTCGCCATGTATAATTCACGACGAATGTCGCGGTTGTCCAGGTCCTGCATCACCGGACGAGTGGTCGTCGGCTTGAGGTTCAGCAGCCAGCCGTCCAGTTCTTTTTTCTCCGCATTCTCACGCAGCATGGCTTTCGTGTCGTCGTTCAGGCCGGCCAACAGCGATTCATCCGTGAGGAGCATGGACCAAGCATTGGTTGCTTTGAGTACATTCTGACCGTATTGAAGGGTCAGTTTGCTCAGTTTGGCGCTTAACTCGCGGTACACCTTTTTGTCTTCGGGACTCAAGTTCGCGCCGTTATTGGCAAAACTATCGTATATGTCTTCGAGCAGTTTGTATTGCGCCTTGTTCAGTTTGAGGTTGTCGCGCTGGTCATAAACGGCCTTGATACGCTTGAAGAGTCCTTCGTTAAGACGAATCGTAGCGGAATACTCCGACATCTTCGGACTCAACTCCATCTCGATCTGCTGCAAGGTGTCGTTGGTCTCTGCACTGGTCAAGTTGTAGAAACAGCCTGCTACAATGCCTAACATCTCGCCGGAAGCCTCGTAGGCCTCGATTGTGTTGGCAAAAGTAGGAGCGGCAGGATTGTTGACGATATCATCGATCTCCTGCAAGCCACGCTTCATCGCCTCTTCAAAGGCCGGCATATAATGCTCCGCGTGGATCTCGTTGAACGGGTACGTGCCGTGCGGCGTTTTCCAGTTCTTGTATTCAAAGAACGGATTGGTAGCCGCGGTGGCGGCCAATACAGTTGTGGCAAGAGCCATAGTCAGTAATTTTCTCATTTGATTTTTTCGATATGTCGATATACCGATATGTCGATATATCGAAGTTAATATTTATTTTCTGCAGCGAATCAGATTGATATCTCCGGATAACTGGTACACGCCGATCACCGACTGATCACCACTCTGTTTCTTCTTCTGGTACGTAGCCTTAATGCCTATATATCCTGCATTCTTCGGGGCATCCGTACCCAGCGCACGCACAACATAGTAGTAGGCGCCATCAGCAGCCAGACGGCCATTGATCGTACCATCCCACCCTTTGGCTGGATCCGTCCACTCGAACACCAGTTTGCCCCATCGGTTATATACCCAGCAGTGGAACTCACGCAACGAGCGATATGCTACTCGGAACTCAGCATTAGGGCATGAACCACCGGGAGTGAAGAAATTCGGCACAGCCAGATAGGACTCGGAGATATTGACAATCATCGACATCGAATCGGTCACACATTGCTGGTTGCTCACCGCACAT
>CADBVL010000016.1 GCA_902798015.1 uncultured Bacteroidales bacterium | reverse complement strand
AGTGCCACACGCGCTTCGTGACGCGCCTCTTCGGTGTCAGCGGAATCGAAATAACCGTTACCGCTGACGCGGGTCATGTCGTACATCGTCGAAGCCACCGTCGCTTTGATGCGTGTATCTGCTGCCGCCGCATTGAGGGCAATACCTCCCCATCCGCAGATACCAATAATACCGATGCGGTTTGCGTCCACTTCGGGCAGTTTGCTCAGAAAATCCACCGCTGCCATGAAGTCCTCGGTATTGATGTCCGGCGAAGCCGTACGACGCGGTTCACCCGAACTCTCACCTGTGAAGGAAGGATCAAAAGCCAAAGCGATAAAACCTCGCTCCGCCATCTTCATGGCATACAGACCCGAACTTTGCTCTTTGGTTGCGCCAAAAGGACCGGAAACCGCTAAAGCGGCGTATTTGTGATTTGACATTTGTGATTTGTCATTTGCTTTCGGCGTGTAGAGATCCCCCACCAAAGTGAAGCCGTACTGGTTTTGGAAACTCACCTTTTGGTGGTTTACTTTCTCACTTAGCGGGAAGACTTTGTCCCAGGTCTCATTTTCGCATGTACTCATTTTGTCATTTTGTTTATTGCAGGCAACCATCATAAGGGCTGCAAGCAAGGTGAATAGAATTTTTCTCATAACCATTACGCGGAGAGCTATCGTTCTATTTTACCTCTTCCCAGTCGATGTCGGTCACTTCGCGGAGACGGTCATGCAGTTTGACAAAGCGTTTCTCTACTTTGTTGACTACCGCCACTTTGACCCAGTTGCCGATACCGTCAAGGATGATACCCAGACCGACAATCCAAGCGATCGTCTCTGCGCTGACATTCGGGTTAACCAGGCAGTACACACCGAAGCATGCAGCCAGCACACCAAAGCAGCATACAATCCACCAACGGCGGAATCCGACACGCTTGAAATCAAACGAACTGATCGCGAGGTTGATGCCTTCAAACATCAGCCAGAAAGCGAAAATGAACGGCAATGCCACCATCAACGGAGCCGGATGGAAAACCATAATCGCACCGAGGATGATTTGCAGCAAAGCAGAAAGGAACATCAGTCCGCTCATCGGGATAAATCCGCGTGTAGCCGACCATGCTGCCATCTCTGTGCAACCGCCAAGGAAGAACATCAGACCAAATACCCAAGCCAGGCTTAACAATGTGGTTCCCGGGCAGAGGATACACATTACGCCGAGTGCTACGAGTGCGACACCCGCAATACACATCCAAATTTTAGTACTCGTTTTCATACGTATAGAATTAAAAACATACTTGCATTTACACCCGTAGAGAGGCAATAAGTGTGCCAAGCTGTTTGTATCTGCCAATTTGTCTATTCTTATGCCAAATTGTCGTTTTACTGCGGTTTTATCATATATTCTTGCCTAATTCGTACGCTTCTTGCAGTTTGGAGTGACCGCTTATCTCGTGCGGATCATTCACGCCGCCGCAGAAGAGATGCCCTTTGAGGGTACATTTCTCGTAGCAGTCGATCCATCCTTGCAGACCGCTTTCGGCACGTTTGGGCGTAAACTCTTCGTCCTCGGCAGCCGTGGTCAGCAGGTAGATATCGCGGAACTTGTAATCCTTCGGATACATGGCATTCATCCGGTCGATAAGCGTCTTCATCTGACCCGACATCTCATAGTAATAAATCGGCGTCGCCCAGCAAACGACATCCGCGTTGAGCACACTCTCCATGATCGCCGGTACATCGTCCTTGAACACGCACGCGCCTGTCTCCTGACACTTGAGGCAACCGATACAGAACTTAATCTCCTTGCCGCGAAGCGAGATCAGCTCCACTTCATGTCCGGCACTCTTGGCGCCTTGAGCAAACTGCTCCGCCAACTGATGGCTGTTCGATCCCCCGCGGAGAGAGGTAGAAATAACAACTACTTTCATATTTTGTATTGTTCTATTTTAGAATGGTAAACGCGCGGTAATTGCTGTCGTCATACGGCGGGCAATAGACCGCAAACTCTATGGTTTGAAAATGGTGCGCGAACAGCGGCAGGATATGCTTGTAAGCCTGCGCCACCACCTTCGGATCGTTTTGGAAGGCGCCACAACCGAAAGCACCCAGGATCAGCACCTCGGCTTGGTGCTGGGCTGCCACAGTCATAATCCGTCGCGCACGCCGCTCATGCAAAAGCCGCAGTTCGTCCGGCGAAAGACTCGCAGACTCGCCGTCA
Organism: uncultured Bacteroidales bacterium; assembly: GCA_902798015.1. Classification (GTDB taxonomy): domain Bacteria; phylum Bacteroidota; class Bacteroidia; order Bacteroidales; family Paludibacteraceae; genus Colicola. Next base: position 18,173 of record CADBVL010000016.1, on the reverse strand, counting down.
CCAGGATTGAAAACATTAGATGCCTGCTCGCGTAAGTTCGGTGCCGCACACGTAATGACATCCACCCCGAACGGTTCATCCAATGGCCGGTAATCGTCATCTTTCAGTACTTGCACACCGGGCGTGAAGATGATGTCATCGTTATGCAGCGGATTGTCGGACCGGCGATGCGGCGTGTAGAAACCGTCCCACATGTCGCGCGTGTTCAGGCAGTTATATAAAGTGGAACACCGGCACAGACACTCCTCTTGCGCCGACGCACCATGTGTCACGCCTCCGCCGGGATTGGTTGCCGAAGCAAAATTGAGCACGCACACACGCTGACCTTTGTATTGCGCCGCCGCCTCGAAAGAGCGGTTCTTGGTCACCCTCACTTGCGCTTCGTCCGCATACCGCGGAGCCGGCATATCCAGCGTCTCGTTTTCGGCAATGAGTGTCTGCGCAGCTATCGACTGCTGTGCTGCGAACGTCAGTTCGGCGCTGCCATCGATACGCGCTAACGTATCTTCAAAAACCGACATAAGATAGGTTCGTCTGTCCATGATTTTTCTTTTGCACGTTTCTGCTGCAAAGGTACTACAAATTATTGAAATGTGCAAGACTTTTGGCAGGAAAAATGCAATTATGCTCGCATAAATTGATTTTTATGGCTAAAGGATTGGCGTTTGCACAATGGTGCGAACGTACCTTCGAAGGGACCCTTTGGGGAGGAGGTCGAAGTTACAACAAATTATTGAAATGTGCAAGTTTTAGAGCGAAAAAATGATATTAAATCAAAAACGCGGCGGTACGACCTCTTGGTCTAATGTTTATCGTCTAATAGTCGCTCGCCATTTCCTCTATCGCTTCGCGGAACATCTGCTCACAGAGACGGACGGAAGTGTCGATGTCGTACTTTTTAGCGGCTTCTGCATACTCGCGTTCCATTTTCGCTTTCTCGGCGGGATGGTCAAGCCACCAGTCGATAGCACGCGCCAGGTCTTTCGGCCGACCGGGCGCAAAGAGACTGCGACCGTCCAATGCGAACTGCGGCGTGGCACTGTCTTCGCTGTTGGCGATAACAGGCACCAAGCCTGTAGCAAACGCCTCAATACAGGAGATCGCCTCGCTCTCCATGTCCGAAGCATGCACATAGAGGTCTGTGTGCAGCAAAAGGTCGATGAGCTCCGGTTTGGAGAGGAAGACGAACTGCGGCGGGTTCTTGAGTTGCTTGCCTAATTCCACGTACTCGTCGTATTTGGGACCTTTGCCTGCAAAAACGAGTTGGATGCGGTCGGCGTACTTGCTGAACGGCACGGCATTGATGATGACATCCTGCCGTTTCTCGCCGGACAGACGTCCGACCATGACGATGGTGATGAGACTGCCATCGCTGCGGGATGTATGACCGCCATCGCTGTTAGAGAGTTTCCGCTGCCCCGCAGCGATAAAATCTGGGTCAATGCCATTGGATATGACATGTATCTTTGCTTTGTAGCCGTGCTTAACCAACTCGTCCGCCATGAACTGCGAGGGCGTGTGGATGTGCGTGAAGCGACTGTATAGCGTCCAGTTGAAGACGTGGTAGAACCTGTCGTTGATGCGCTCTGCCTTACCCAGTCCGATAGAAGAAGTCATGTTTTCCGGTTGGATGTGGAACGCTGCCGTGGACGGTTTGTGCATCTGGTCAGCTATGAGTTTGGTGGCTGTCTCCAGCGCGAAAGGCATCATACAATGCACGATGTCCGCCCATGCCACCGCCTCGCGGATGATGTCCAGATCGACTTGCGCGAACTGGAAACCGTGTGAGTGAATGAGGTCGTTAAAAAGGGGTACTTTGAACTCCTTGAGGACGAACTTGTCAGGTGCCGGTTCGCCGGTAGTAAGGATGCGCACTTCATTGCCGTGCTCGCGGAGTACCGCCGCAAAACGCTGGGCGGAGATGGACGTGCCGTTGTTATTGGTGTCGTACGTGTCAATGACGAGAAGTATTTTCATGGTATAAATAGTTATAATTTTTATTTTGTGCAGTGGGTTGTTTTTTACCGCTTGCGTTTCCGGCTACAAAATTACTACAAAAATAGCACATATGCAAGTTTTAGAGCGAAAAAACGCATAAAAAACATAGTAGTAAATCAAAAACGCGGCTTGTAGTGGAGCTTTGCTCCGTGTATAGCCTGCGGCAGTTTATGCCCTTTGGGCGTTTATAGGGTTTATTGCCCTAAGCGGGCAAGGGTACGCGTTTTTGATTACATAAAAAAGAGCACCCTTAAGGGTGCCCTTTTAAGTTCTAAGTTCTGATTGTTACGACTGCGTCGTGGCTGCGCTTCAGCGCACCTGTGCGCCTTGGGCATTGAATGTCTTACCGTCGCGCTCAATGACGAGTTGGCCGTCGTGAATCACTTTCACGGCTTTGGTTTCGACCGTCGTGTTCTCTACGCCTTGCGTTGGATCTGTAATGGTTACTGCCACGCCATCGTTGATGCTATACAGCGAGATCACAAATTCGTAAATTTTGCCTGCTTCGAACACATAATCGTCCTGACGTCCGCTAATAGCACCATGCTCCGATACAATCCACATTCTGTCTCCCGGACAGGGATTCGTGAAACAGAAATCATATGTACCTGCCGGAATCTCGATGGATGCACTGGAGTTGAAAACGATATTTGTCGTACTGAGTTTTCCATCGGCATTAGCCGGAATCTTATACTCAAACTCTGCATACAGGGCGTCAGAGGCATCACCGCCGTTGGTCAAAGGTCCACTTTCCGGAATGAGCGTACCATAGGCGGTAGCGTCGGCATCAAGGAGCATCTGATAACCTGAGCCATCACCCCATACATCGCCGGCTCGAAGGATAAGGGTAGCCGGTTGATCTGCAAAGAGGCTCATAGCCATAAGCGCTGCAATGGAAAAAGTAAAGATTTTCTTCATAACTGTATGGATTAAAGGGTTAATAAAAAAGATACATGCTATACTTGTGCGCCTTGGGCGTTGAATGCTTTGTTTACAAATTTGCGCTGCAAATTTACTGCTTTTTCTACATATACGCAAATTTTTCAGAGATTTTTACAAATATTTTTGTTTATTTACACAAAAAAAGAGCGGCCTCTCGGTCGCCCTTCCGCGCTTTAGCGCAGCCACGCCGAAGGCGTAGCAATTAGCACTTAGCACTTGCGCGCAGCGCATTACGCGCCGTGCTCGGCGTCATACTCAGCACCACAAACGGACCATAAATAGGCCGTGAGGGTCTTTTTGCCACCGGCGGTGTCACGCTGCGCGAGGAACGCGGCGTTGTCCTGGTTGATCTGCATGAGGTCCTTACGACGGAGAGCCACTGCCTTGCTTACCGCATTGAAGCGTGCCCGGATGAGCAACTCCTTCGCCGACGGATCGGTCGAGCGCGTGATGGACTGCAGGCCACGCAGGTACAGACGCGTGCAGTTCGGGTTGGTACTTGCCGCTTTGCGGTGCGTGGCGAGCACCATCTTCTGGTCTTTCGCGTGCGGCGATTTCTTGTTGATTTTGGTCAGCGCACCGCTGACGGTCTTGATTGCATCGGCATATTCTACTACAGCCATTGTGCTGCCGGCTAATGATTACCCCTAAGCCGGCTTGAGGGGGATAAACATGTCAAAGATCACTCCTCCTTTTCTTTTGCATCCCGGGAGGCTCAGGATGGTTAATAAATAATGTTAATTGTGGTCCTCAAAAATTTTAATTTTTGGGGAGAGCGGGAGCCTAACGTAGTGCTACCACAAGGGCTGTGCCCGTAGTCGCACGAGTTAGAGCTTACGCGATGCGTCGTACGTCTCGACGGTGCGGGTCTGGATGACGACCGAGGTGTCACCCTTCTGTAAGTACTGAGATTCGTTGGTCACTACGCGTGTCACGTTGCAACTGGCGAGCGCTACGCTCAGAGCCATCGTTGCCAAAATAATAATTTTTCTCATGTTAGTAAACTTTTTAACATCAGGTCAATGTCGGTCCAATATCGGGTCAATATCGGTCCAATATCGGAGGATAATGACTTTTACGAGCGTTTTTTTACACTCCTCCGAGCACCTTCCGACCGGTACGGATCTTGGTGTGCAAATACCTTGTAACTCCCGTCGGCCTGTTTCCGTGAACGAAAGATCATGTTGCCTATGCGGCCATGTATCGCCGCTATTCCTTCCGGTAAATCAACTCTTGCCATGATGAGGTTGTTTTTGAAATCGGTGCAAAGATAGTGTCAAAGTAACTTTAGTGTTCCTCCAAGGGTGCGAATTTTATTAAAAAATCGTATTTTTTTCTTTTTCGGGCTTGGTTGAAGAACCATTTGACGATGACATATACTCTTTCGGGCGTGATACTGTGTTTCTGAGCCACTTCCTTTCGCGCCTCATGCGCCGTAGCACCCTTGTCCCGTGCCACAAAGTAATCATCCACCACGGCTTGGTTGCGTACTTCTATCTGATGCCGTTTGTCGGACATACGGAAGTCATTCGGGTCTCGTACCAAATATGGTACATCGTATAAAGGATAATCCATACTTCTAATTGTTTTTTACATAGATCGTCGCTTGTTTTTCCGGCAGATACTTTCGCATCCATCCGTCGCATTCCTCCGTTGTGCCATATCGCTTGTAATACTCCACAAACGTCAGCACCTGCGGTGGTTTGGCTTTCGGTGCGTTTTCTTGAACGGCACGCACGGGGTTGTAACTGACGAACTTCCCCGCCCGCAGTTTGTCGCGGATGGAGCGGTAGATATGCCGTTGTTGTTCGAGCGTATAACCATCCCACACCCGCGCCAATTCTGCTTTGTAGTGCTCCGCCACACTGCCGTGGTTTTGTACCAACTGCCAAAGAAAATCAAACGTACTCATAAAAGGTTTTTCTTCTTAGCCACAAGGGCACGATTCTTTCTTACTATCTGCATAGTTAATGTGGAGAAGAAGAAACTTTTTCTTTTTATTCTTTTGCTTCTTTTCTTTTTGTCTTTTAATCGACACAAACCACCGTGTACTCCACGCTATCCGGCTCAATGTTCGGGTGCGTCTCCGGGAAAGCATCCTTAATCGCCTTCAGTGCCTTGGTGATCGCCGCCGATTTGGCTTTGAGTACGGTCTGCTCGGCACTCTTCTGCCGGAAAGCCACACCTTCAGCCATCGTGTATTTCTGCGGCTTTCCAATGAAATCGAACGTCTCTGCGCGTCGTAACTCAAAGTGGTGACCGTCAAAGAGGAACTTTCCTTTCTCCTCGCCGTTCTGCTCAATGGCGCACACTTTCGCGTCCTCCACCGCCTTAACCTCCAGTTCCTCTATCCTTGCATTTGCTGATGCCACCAACTGCCGAAGCGCGCGAGTCTCTTCCAATGCGCTGGCACCTAATACTTCTGTTGTCTTGATTGCCTCCATGAGGGCTTGATTCATTTCTATTGCTTTCATAATCCTTTTTCGTTAATTGCGCCGTCTGGGAGACGGCTTTGTTATTAGTTTTGTTTAATTACCATTCCCGATGATGGGTCATGTCCTCTTCCATGATTTCTGCGGGATCATGGCGCTCCAGAACCAGCCCTTTCTTCAAGGCTGCATCGAAGCGCCGGTGCGCAGTGCGCGATAACCAAATAAGGTTACACGCGCGGCTGTCGGTGTTGTCGCCGTTCAGATGGTGACACTCGTACTTACGTCCGAGCCTGTCCACACGACGAGGACCGACCCAAGCGATAGCCACAAGGATATGACAATGGGGATTACCAACCCATCCGCACATGCGTGGGTAATTAGAATGAACGTTCGGCTTGCGACGGAAATTCTTCGTCACGTAGGGCTTGTTCGGGTTCAGTCCTCTGGTCGAAAGAGAGTAGAACAGCCCGGCCTTTGAGCAGTACAGCTTTCGGTTACCCGTACGCGATACGATCCCTTTGCAAAGGCGAAGTTCGGTGCCGTCTGGGAGATAGATTTTCTCCGCAGGCAAACCATTTTTCTGCATACTGTTACGTTTTGATGATTAAACATGTTAACTATCAAATCCGTAACATTCCTTTCTTGATTAACGAGACTGAGAATGTTGTGCCGGACGCCCCGTTAACCAATTATCCCGGCAAGGATTTTTGAAATTCGGTGCAAAATTACTGCTTATTTTTGTAAAAAAGTCTGCAAAATGCAGTATTTAATTAGAAAATTATGTTATCGCGCGCGAGACGGTGGAAACATTTATTTCCAGCATGTCTGCGGTTGATTTTTGTGGTGCTCGCCATTGTTTACGACTGATATAGAGGAATACTTCCTCGATAGCGATTTGTGTAAAACTTTTGATTGGGAATATCCCATAGCGAACATTGTCGGGTTCGTCACCCAACATCTGCTCAAGCATTGTGCGCACCCATAGACGGAATGCGTCTTCTACGTTAATAGAATGTCTCATAACCTTTGAGATTTTATGCTTGGCTTTGTCAGTGAAGGCGCCTTCAACGCAGCTGCAAGCCTGCAAAACCTCGCGGGTTAATATTATGTTTAATTATTTCGGGAGCAAATGTAGTACAATTTTTTTACAAAAAAGGGTGGTCTTTATCCTTTTATTTGTAAATTTTTGTTATCGCGCGTACAAAAAAATGCACCCGACTTCTTTCGAGATCGAGTGCAAAATTAGTGAAATATTTTGATTTATTTATCTTCTACTATTACTCGTCAACATTTGTCAACATTATTTTTTGTTCATCAACAATTGTTAACATTGTATATTAGAATCTTCGTCCCCAAGTGGTTACAAAGGAGCGTTCTTTTGGAGCGCGTTCTCCCCATATCCTTATTACTTCCCGAATAATCTCCGTCGGTTTGTCCATCGGCAGGGATACAAGGTTCTCGCTTTGCAATTTTCTTAATTCATCTCTCAATTCGGCAGGGGATGATAGATGCAGTTCTATTCGCCTTTGAATATCTCCAATAACACCCCAATCATCTGACAGAATATATTTGAATTTCATCGGTTCGTCCATATCATCTCCTTCCTCCTCAATCTCTCCGGCACACGTAATCTTGACAAAGTTGTTTATTTGCATTTGTATTTGAGGCATATCTTTGGCAATGGCGTTCATTACTCGATGCTGGGAGAGCATAGTTATATTATAGGTCTTAACAAGCCATTCTGAAAACCGTCTGGCATATCCATATACACCTTGTTTTTGTTCGTAGGTCAGGTGCTGATATAGTTCGGAATGCAGAAAATCATCCAAGCAGTCTTGTTCGCAAGCATATATGTAAGTATAAGCATTCTCGCTATCACTACAGTCGATAGGCAAATCCGAGCGGAATTGAAACACTTTCAATATGATAGGCTCAAACGCATCCATATATGCCTTGCATAAATCCACCACACTAATCGGCAAGGCAAATGATAGTTTCTCTATTGGCATTACTTCCTGCATCGGGCGCTTGTCTTTGTATGCTTGCGCTATAAGATCCATAACTTTCAGATTGGTAAAATCATATTCCATCCACCGTTCCTGCCAATAATAGCACATTGCGAAATTGATGACGGCAGCAATAAAACCATGCACTTGGATTTGTGCGGGTTCGGTAGATAACTGATTATCTTGCAGAATAATAAACGGCGCACCAATCCTTTTTTCTAAATCGGGCATTTGCGCACCAATTAACTGTGAGGTTTCTTTGTCTTCGAATTTAGTTATAAAATAGAATCGGTGCCAAAGTATATCCCGCACATCTTTTATTTTGAACGGATTGAATAAGTCACGTAGTATCTGTCCCACGTGCATTCGTTGAAATTGGTCGAAATACCCGCTAATGTCAGTTTGGAAAGATTGTATTTGCCGAAGAGTATAATCCCAATCTTCCACAATTAGCGGAACATAATAGGCTGGCTTTTGTGGGAATAATTCACTCATTACCTTAAAATACGCCTGATAGAATTCTACCCAATTAAAGCTTAAAGAGGTAATCAGATCTTTGTGTGCAAACAATGCCGCGGGGAAACCTTTGGCAAGGCAATTAACCGGATGTGCATGCTGTAATAGCTGTTTATACGCGTCTTGCTCAGTTGATATTTGCGCATCAATCATGTATATTGCATCCAATTCTTGAATATACCATAATGCCCCGCGCATCCCGTTTTTCCATTGATCACTATACGGGAATAATTGTCGTGTTGTAAAGTCGTAATTCATAGTATCAATTTTTGTGCAAAGATAGTGAAAAAATCGGACATACGCAAGTATTTACCTTAAAAGTAACACAAAATGGCAGAAAGTTTCACAAAGGATAAAAGAAAAACGCGCCCCGTGTGAGGCGCGTTGGATTATTCCATCGGTTTGATCATCTTTTCGATGAAGGCTATTTCATCAGGAGAGAGATTGTATTTTGCGTAAAGCTGCTTGTCTATATCAACCACCGATTGATTCCAGTTAATATCGCTATTTGCGGTGAAGTCTTGGAGAGGAACAAACTTGTAAACACGCTGTGGAGCCGATTGGGTAATCTTCATTGCTGATACCAGTATACGTAAAAATCTTGTTCTAATATAATTACAGAACGACTCAGCCTCTTGGTCTGTGTCAAACGCCGCATACAGATAGGATTGTGAGCAAACAGAATGAGCAGGGGCAACCTCTGGTTTTCCTAATACATACGGGTCATTTCCTCCACCACCCGCACCAGGAATGAACACTTTCGGACGGTCTATGTCTTGAATGTTCTTGTGAATATCTGCTAACGCAGCATATTCAACACGTCGTTTCTGATTTTCAATGTGGAATAAGAGAACATCATGAGATGGCTCTAACGTTTCATACACATTGAATGGTGTTTTCGTACTCGTTCTTGGATTTGATGGTATTCCGAATGGAGTATCGTTTGAGATAACGGAATCCACATATTTTCTACCCTCTTGTTCTGCAACGGATTGAACTTTCTTAATGATATTCACTAACTTTGGTTCGCGAATCAATACATCAAAATTGGAAAGATTCATTTCCGTGGTCGTTGCTTTCTCGCCTTGGACAAGGGTATATTCACACAAACCATCATATTGCTTGTCTGCCAAATAATAGCAGATACCACCTTTTATCTCAACGCGTGGAAATACACTCTTTCCGTCGGCAAATGTTTTAATCTTTCTAATCTCTCCGCAGGTTAACATATATTGCCGATAGTCACCGAGAAGATTTTCTCTACCGGCAGCAAACCATCGAGCAGGCTCTATGATTGACACATAATTGGATGTCACATTGTGTGCCAACATGCTAAAATGTTGGAAAATGGGAGCATCATTATTACCACCAGAGCCTCCTGTTAACTGATAAGGAGGATTGCCGACAACGGCTTTGAAGTCAAATTTGTTTGGTTCCATATTTTCGATTCCCCAATAGGAATATTTCTTTAAGCGTTTTACAAGTCTTTGTTTGCGTTCTTCATCTTTCAATATTTTGAGCAAGTCGGGTTCGTATTGGCACATCGGTTTGATGTCTGTGCGATAGCCGACCAACACACGTTCGGTAATACGTTTCGCCATTTCGGTCTTACAGAGTACAAATAATTGATCACGTACCACGTTATCCCAAATGGTTTGCTCCTGTTCTCGTGTGAGATTATTTCCTTGCTCCTCACATCTAAAGCGGAATAGCGTATATGCCAACCAAAGCGGATAAACACCCGATTTGGAGTTGATCTCCAATAGTTTGCTATCAGGAGCGAATACTTCTCGTGTGATGTCTTGCTCAATCAACTGCGGTTCAAATGCCTCTTTGAGGAATTTATCATCCTTATAGAACGAATAACCGCCGATGGTGTCGGTCATGTGCAGATTGACTACACGCCACGGTGTCAAGACGGTCTCCTTATCCGGATAGTGAAAACGCTGAAGGATATGCGCCATCTTGCTTACTCGTTCGCTTACAGGCAATGTGTCTGCTTCGCGTGTGTCCTCTAACAGCAGTTGAGTCGAAGTAATAAAGAAATCGTTATTGAACAAGTGCTGCATCTTGAGGAATTCTTCCTGTGTATAGCCACGAGGCATGAATTGTTCCCAATCGGCTTTATCCATGTCTGCCACAAATTGTTGCAACGACCAGTGTTCTCTATCCAAATTATCCACCGCACCGAACAGCAACAACGGGAAACGCTTGGCAACTGCACCCATTAACTGCTGATAGCGTTTGAGCGATTCCTTGTAGGAACTTTGTTTCTTATCTGTCGGTTTCTTCTTGTTCTTATCGGTGGGCTTTGGTGTGTCTCCACTATCACGCGGAGCATCTTCGCCGGTTAATCCCTGCTCATTGACGGTTATTTTGCCCTCATTGGACATTGTGCTTTTAGCGGCACTACCAAAGAGTTTTTCTACACGACTAAGAAACTCCAAATCTTTCATCGTTACATCATCAAAACGGCTGAACAAACGATGATCATTGAAGCCCTTGTGGTATATTTGGTCAGCGATAGCCCTATTGACTTTAGTCATGAACGGAATAGTCTCCAGCGGCTTTGTCTCGCTACCATCGAAGGATATAATCGGGCAGAAGTGGAGGAAGGAATCCGTGTATCTACCGTGTGCGTCTCCATGATGCCCTTTCTCTTTCTTTTGTGCTTCTTCACCGGACTTCTCCTCATCCAACTTGCGCGCTACATTGAGGTAATCATTGACCACAGTGACCGTTCTGTCTGGAGCAAAATCAAACGCATAGCACTCATGCTTAATTGTACCATCTTTAGCTGGAGATTGCACACGGAAGATAGTTTGCATATAAGTCGCAGCCTTCGTGCTATACGAACCTGCCAACATCAGGACGGCTGTCCATTCGGGCACCGTAACACCTGTAGTGAGACGACCGCAAGAAATAGTGATAGTACGCTTGTTATTCGCGATTGCCGATTTGACTTTTCCCAGAGCGGCTTTGATTTCCGCTTCGGAGTTCTCCATCTCTTCCAATGATTCATCTTGCGGCTCGTCCTCCAAGTCAGCAGATGCCAGTTTACCACCTTCACCCGCTACATTGACCACTTTGAACGAACGGAATACGGGATGTTCTTCCAACATTGTTGTGAGAGCGGCAGCAGCTTTGACTCCGGGCACTACCCAGAACGAGTGTTGGAAATAGCCACGGAATAGTTCGTTAGCGAACGGGTAATTGCTATTGGGATCCTCTGTAGTAAGCAAGTCGAGGAAAGCGCGCACGTCTTCTTTGTGCACGAAGTCGCCTACTTGCGCATAGGATGGCATTTCTCCGTTGTCCACCTCGGCATCACCCGTCCACACGCGGAAGAACTCACGGAAATCGAAATAATCATTCTCCGCATGTTTATAGGTCTCAAAAGCCGACCCCATACTATAGGTATGGATGTTCATACGCGGCAAGCCCTCGTACGGATTAGGTACTCCGGGATGTTTGGTTGCCCATTCCTCTTTTGCTTGCTGCTCCTTGACGTAATCCCACGTATAAATCTCACTTCCGCTAAACTGGTCAAGGATGTTATAGGGTGTACCGGAGAGATAGAGCATCTTCGGTTTGCGTTTCTGCAAGGCAGCTATTACCGCTTTGCCTAATTTAGTCTGCGTACCTTCGTGCGCTTCATCAAGGATGACCAAATCCCAGTTGGTGGAGAATATGGATGCATTCTTATCAAACTTACCACCCGTTTCTTTTGAACCACGCAAGTCCTGCATAGACATGAAGTAGATATAGTGCGTACCATTGTTGCGCAAGTCTTTCTCCATGCTTTCAAAACTTTGTCCAGGACCTCCTTTGGGTATAGAACCATCCGGACGCGGTTTGCTTCCACGTTGATAGTGTTCGAACTTAATTTTATCAAAATCTTCAAACCAGCCATCACGAACGGCAGGGCGATGCGTAAGGATAAGCGTGCGCTTGCTATCCATCTGACGAGCGACCTCCAACGCACAAAGTGTTTTGCCGAAACGCATCTTGGCATTCCAAAGCATCTTATCGCCGAAACCGAAATGCGTGATGGTACGATTGATGGCATCGTCTTGCTCCTCACGGAAATGGATTTCCTCTTCGGGGATAGAGTGCTTCGGAGCTGTGAGCGATTGGCGTTCTTCTTTGACGGCATGTATCGCTTCTATGGCTGTTTCAAGCGTTACAGGGAACCACTCACCGCCGCTGATGTCCTCTCCGAAATCATGGTTTTGATAACCACTGTTTCTCAAAACCGTGTGCACATCTATATCAATGAAGGACTTTCCTTTGCCGTTATCGTCACGGTAATGAGCGACCTCGGTGTATTCAAGTTGATGCTTAAATCCACCTGTACCCAGTTGCTCTGCGATACGTTTTTCGGCAGCCTTAGTCATCGGCTCATCATTGGGCGTAGGATAGTAGTCTTCCTCTACGTCCACTTCTGCCTTGCCGATTTTCAGCAATCCTTTGTGGTCTTCATATGGCACACTGTACACATAGATGATGTTGTACTTGCGTGTAGCGGTCGTTACTGCCATGTTATTTGGATTTTATAAGGTTTCTAAATTCTATGGGTTTGAGGTATTTTTGACGACCATCACCTGTCCATTGAGCAATCTTGGCATAGATGCCGGTAGGGTTGCTTTTAGGCTGCGGTGCGGTTTCTTCAAACTCCATCTTCGGTGCGCCAACAAAGGCTTCTTGGTCGGTATATGGGATGATATAACGGATACCATCCATCTGCCAGAGATTCCACGAGATGATATACGCCACATGCGCAAGGCTGAGTGTGGAGAGTTCGGATTGGATACCTTTCTTCTCGCAGAAATCGTAGTAGTATTCCATGAAAGAGACAAGCACGTTTTCGCGTGCAAGCAGCAGATTGTCCCCTTGCCACTCGAAGCCATAGACACTACGGATAGCTTTATAGGCATACTCGCGCCAGTGTTCAAGGTCTTGCGCATTTTCGCCTACCACACGCATCTTGCGGTCGAGCAGACCGATACGATCTTGAAGCGGAATAATCTCGCCCGTGGTTGTGTCGTAGCGGCTGACAATATACGGACCTTCGCCGCAACAGAGTTCAAGGCGGCGCTCCGTAACATAATCCAGCCATGTCTTGCCTCGTGTCTTGGAAAAACGAATGGGCTTGGGATTAGTAGTCCATGTATGGTCTTTGTTTTCTTTGTTAAAGACATTCTTACGACCAAACCAAGCCTCGTCAATGAGGTTGTTCTGTGCATTGCAGACCCAAGAAGGAGTGAAGACCTCGGCTTTCTGCTTGATACGACGCTGCTGTTCCTCTTTACTCTTGACAGCACGAGGGCGCACAACGCGGTTGTTCTTGCGTGTGATATAACGCGGATGAATCTCGTCCGTAGGGAAATAGCCATCACCGCGACGTTGGTAATCGGTGGTAGCCCAAAGGATATGATAGTAATGGCGGAAATGTTTGAGTGCGTAGTTGTTACCCTCATACTCGTGGATGGGCACTACGCGTTGCCCGCGTGTTTGGTCACGTAGGAGAAGTTCCAAAATCGAATCAAACCACTCGCCATGTCCGAGGTGCTCTATGTCATCCTCTTTGATGTCCGCGGAAGAAAGCATTCGCCGGATAATAGCCTCGCGAGGCTCCGGCTTATACGATTTCTTCTTTTTCGGAACTGGTGTGGTCGGCTCGGAAGAATCAAATAAATTTGGTTGGTTATCTGCCATAACTTATCTGCTACGCGTATTGGCAGTGTTATGGCAAATAAAAAAGCGGGACAACTTTGTTGCTGATCCCGCTCCTTTAGGCTCCGGAAATTGCCTTCTACTGTGGGATAGCAACGCAGAAGCCCGCCGTGTATAGATACAATACGCCCAATAAGGGCATATGTATATACATACACCGACAGACATTCATTGTTGCAATGCCTTGACAGTAGATTTTTGAATTTTCCGGATTCAAAGGAGCCAAGAACAAAGCGCAATAAACGCTGTTAATATGTTATTATGTCCGCAGAGACGCTTCTCTGCAATCCGGTTTTACGTCATGGATGGGACGAGTTTTTCGTTATGCACGCAAAACTGCGTGCAAAGTTACACAAAAATTCTGACATATGCAAGAAAAATCAGAGATTTTTAGTTGAATGTTGAAAGTTTAAGGTTTAAAGGCATAAAAAAGACGAGCCGGAGCCCGTCTCGTTTGAACTATATACGTTTTCAGGAAGGCTGCTTTTTACTTAAAAAACGGTTGCAATTGCAACGACTTTTAAAATGATCTCGAATATAATGAGACTCCGTTTATTCTGACATATGCAAGTTTTCGGGGTAGAAAGTTTATATTGCTGCGTTTTTCACGTTTTCCAGACACTAAGAAATATGTTTCACTACACATTTTCGAGGTTTGCGATGTCGCAACCTTTTTGAAACGCGCAAGATAGTAAAATAAGGCGTTTAAAAAGGCAATTTTGTGTAAAATAATGCATTCTAAAATACTGATTTTTGTAAAATAATGCATTTTGAGAGTAAAAATGTGGTACCAACTCTTGCATAATTCAGAAAAAAGCAGTACCTTTGTGCAAAATTTTAACGCCTTATGATTGACAGTAGAACTTTAGAAACGATTCTCTTGGATCAAAAGAATGAGTTGGAAGCACGCGAACAAGAGGCCCTTTGTCACCGACCGGAAGAATCTCTCGTGGAGATAAATAGTCCGCAAGCGCAGGTAGTGATAGGTGTGCGACGTAGTGGCAAATCGACCATGTGCTATCAAGCCCTCAAGCAAAGAGGCGTGCATTTCGCCTATGCGGATTTTGACGACGAGCGATTTAAAGGACTGCAAGCCGAGCAACTAAACGATGTGCTTGAAGTGTTGTACAAGATATACGGCGACTTTCAATATCTTTTCCTTGACGAGATTCAAGATATAGATGGTTGGCATCTGTTTGTCAATCGAATGTTGCGCCAGAAGATGCATGTCATCATCACCGGTTCCAATGCCAAGTTATTGAGCGGCGAGTTGGCAACACACCTGACCGGACGCAACAAAGAGATCTCGCTCTATCCGTTCTCTTTCCAAGAGTTCTGCAACATGAAAGGAGTGGACACGAAGAGTGTGGCTACCAAGGAAACGGCTTTCCGTCGTGCAGCTTTCGATGAATATATGCAGCAGGGCGGTTTCCCGGAGTTACTGATCATCGAAGATAAGCGCCACTATATCAACACGCTGGTGGATAACATCCTTAAACGCGATATCGAGCAGCGCTACAAGATTGTCTATAAAGCCGCTTTCGAGCAAATGGCGCATCATCTGCTCAATATCTCTCCGTCCATAGTGGCTACGCAGGAAATAACCGACTTATTTCATTTCAAGTCGCTGCATACCACCAAGAATTATATAGACTACCTTAAGCAAGCGTACCTATTGGTGGGCGTGCCGAAATATGCGGCCAAGAGCAAATTGCGCACGGTACAGGAGAAGTTATACGCCGTGGATGTGGCGATGATGAATATGCGCGAGAATGCTTTTTCACCCGAGAACTTGGGTTGGCGGTTAGAGACGATCGTGCTCATCCAATTGCTTCGCAAATGCAAACTGAACGGATGGGATATCTGCTATCTCAAAGAGCGTAGCGGAGAGTGCGATTTTCTGGTTTGCCAAGGCAACCAAGTACTGCAATGCATTCAAGTGTCGTACGATATCTCTACAGAAAAAACACGCAATCGTGAACTGAACGGATTAAAGACAGCCGCTCAGGTAACCAAGTGCAATAATTTATTGTTGTTAACCGACCATACATACAAAGATACCACGCATGAGGGCTTAGATATCAAGATCCGCCCTGTTCATGAGTGGCAATAATGAAATCTTAAAATCAGCCCAAATAGTATCGCTTAATCAGCGGAAATGACATCAAAACTACCCAAATCCGCTGATTAAACAACTCATACATGGGTCTTTTTATGGATTTATCATAAAAAACTTGCACATGTCAAAAAATTATTGTACATTTGCAGTCGATTTTGAAAACACGAGCAAATATCGTTCATAAAATGGCATACATGCAGCAACATAGTACATACAAACCGGAATCCCTGTTCCGTGGTCTGTGTATTGATACGATTCGAGAGAATCGCTGTTGCCTATGTATGGATGAATAATACGCGTTTAGATGCGAAATGCGTTCTCCCCGTAGGCATTGCTTGCGGGGATTTTTTTTATGTCACCTCCTACGTGCTCGGGAGTTGAGCACATAATCAATCAAACTTTAAAACACAATTATTATGGGTGTAGATATACATTTCAGCGCCGAGATACGTCGGCAAAACAAGTGGCAACCTTTAATATGGTATAATAAGCCGCTGGAAAGAGACAAAGATGAGAGTTGGAGCAAGCCAAGAATAGCAGACAATGGTTTGCAGATACATGACGGCATGTGGGGTGGTCGTGCTTACCACTATACTGACGCATTGGAAGATTTGAACTATTATTGCGGTTATCCAAAGGACATGAGTGACGAGTTGAGGGCACTATTGCCAGATGATATCCATGTGAGCAAAGGATATTTCATGTATAGCGACCTTGTGAAAATGCTGGACAAAGCAGAAGCGAAAATGCTTGCGGACTTGTTGCAATCGCGTGATTATCAGCTAATCAAGCATATCAATCGCATTGAGAAAGCAGTGCTGTCCAAGCCTCAGAAGGACAAGATCAGTACTTCGTATCTGTCGGATTATTCAATCAAACAGATTTATGAGGAATACATGGAAGAGATGTACAGATGGATAGAATTGCGGAACATCATTTATTATCTTGCGGATGAGATATGTCCGTTTATGTCTTCCGGCGATGATATCCGAATCATCTATTTCATGTGCTGATAGGGGAGCGCCTTCGAGGCGCTTCTCTATTTTTACACCTTACCTTAAGATGTCTTTGTATTCGTCGGTGCGGGTGAGGAAGGCTTGGGCATAAGAGCAGACAGGGATGATTTGGCGGTTGTTGGCGCGGGCAAAGTCCACAGCAGCAAGAACCATTTGGCGCGCAATGCCGCGGCCTTCAAAGCCTTCAAAGACTCGGGTATGGTCAATAATCATCCGTTGTGGGGTGGGGCGTTGGTACGTCATTTTACCCACTTGCACGGGGTCGGTACAAGCTCCTTCTTCAGTGGCTCTTATCCATGCCTCAAAAACGCCGCTTTTCTCGGTCTCTTTGTGTTGAATTGTTATCATAGTTGCTCCAGTTCTAATAATCGTTTCTTTATCTCGATGCCGTATTCGTAGCCGCCTATTTTGCCATGTGCGGCAATGACTCGGTGGCAGGGGATGATAAGGGCGATGTGATTTGCTCCCACGGCTTGTCCGACCGCTTGTGCGGAACGGCATTCTACCATTTGAGCAATCTCTCCGTAGCTGAGCGTTTTGCCGTAAGGAATGGTCAGTAATGCCTGCCACACGCGCTTTTGAAAAGCGGTGCCTTGCGGATTGAGTCGCGGCACGTTACATGGTCGTTTGCCCGCAAAATAATTATCTAACCATTGAATTGTTTCCGCGATAATCGGTAGGGCAGTAGCTGCTTCTTCTCCGGCTTTTTCTTGTGCTGTTGAGGTGTCACAGGCTTGCTCGTTACTAAACCGCAGACTCGTTATTGCCTGACCGTCACTTTCGATGACGATAGGTCCCAGAGGTGAGGTATATGTGGTAGTAAAGGTTTTCATAGCAGACCGATAGTTTCGAACATCCGCCGATAGGCAGCGGCTTTCATATCCAGCGATAGCGGGTAAGCGCGTGAGGAGGATGGTATTCGCCAGAAACGGATCGTTCGTCCGGCAAAGTTTGTTTCGATGAATTCGCCGACTTTGGGTGGGACGCAATGTAGTGTGTCCGCCAGCGTTTGTGCGGCTTTGCCACCTGTGCAACAGAGGTCATGGCATAGCGGTATCTGTTGCAATAATGCGGCTATGTCTGTCTGCTCGACAATCTCCAGATGTTCATCAGCCGCGTTGCCTTGCAAGCGTCTAACGGCTTGCGCTGTGTCAAAGATAGCGATACCTTGCTCTCGGCAGAAAGAGACGATCTCTGTGTAATTAAAGATCGCTTTATGCCCCTTTGTACGTTGTACCTGATCACTTTGTACTTCAAAATGACATTTGTCATTAAAGAAGACTTGTCCCATAATCCGCCACATGTCGTTCTGCGGGTTAGGGTAGAAGAAATCCATACACCACCGTTCTTTGGGCGGCGGAAAACTGCCGAGCATCAGCACTCGTGCGTTCTCCGGCAGAAACGGTTG
>CADBVL010000015.1 GCA_902798015.1 uncultured Bacteroidales bacterium | reverse complement strand
ATATCAAAAATTATTCATCAGCAAAAAAGCGTTTGGAGGAATGTACGCTTGTTGCGCCGTGCGACGGTGTGGTAAACGGACTGACGATGGAGAAAGGGCAGACAGTCATCCCCGGAACGAAATTGTGCTCTATCCTCGATGTATCGGGATTCAATGTGCGATTCACTGTACCCGAAGCGGAAGTACGCAATCTGGGTAAGACAGGCAAAGTGGAATGTGCCGCAGTGGATTCAGTCTTTCCCGTCACTATACGCGAGAAGAGTGTAGCGGCGAACGCCGTCACACACACGTACGACGTCATAGCGCATATATCCGGAGGTACGGATGTTCTGATGGCCGGAATGGTAGCGAAGGTGCATATACAGAATTCCGGCCGCAACACGGACGAAGAGCAGATGACAAACATTGTCATACCGGCGAAATGTATCTTGCTGACGCCTGATGGTCACACGGTGTGGGTGGTTGAAAATGGTACAGCCGTACGGCGCGGAATCGTCATTGACGGCTATCAGGCAGACGGAGTGCGCGTGAAGAGCGGCCTGCAAACGGGAGATACGCTCATTACCGAAGGATATCAGAAACTGTACAAGGATTGTAAGGTAATCGAAGATTGATAATCTATAATTGATGATTGAAAAGTGAAGACTAGTCCACACATAGAGGGAGCAATGCGGCGTCACGGACTTGTGATGGCTTTATTCCTTGCCCTGATGGCATTCGGTATCTGGTCGTTGCCACAGATGAACAAGGATGAGTTCCCGCAATTTACCATCCGTCAAGGTTTGGTGGTAGCCTACTATCCCGGAGCCACTGCGGAGGAAGTAGAACAACAGGTGACAATACCTTTGGAGGATTATATCAATTCCTTCGAAGCCGTTGACAAACAACTTACTTCCAGCCAGAGCAAAGACGGGTTCGCGTATATATACATCGTTCTCCGAATGAGCGTTAATGACAATGAGAAAGCATGGACCCAGATTCGCGCAGGGTTGCCCTTGTTGCAGAAAACCCAATTACCGAGCGGTGTCTTGCAGACTCTTGTCATCGATGATTTCGGACATACCTCTTCATTGCTCATTGCGGTGGAGAGTGAGGAACGCAGCCCGCGTGAACTCGAGCAGTATGCCAAACAGGTTTGCTCGCATCTGCGCACCATTCCGGAGATGGGCAAACTGCGTATCATGGGGCAGCAGACGGAAGAGATAGCCATTACCATCGACCCCGAACAACTATCCCGTTATGGCATCAATCCCTCTGCTCTGCAAGCGCAAATGGCACTACAGGGACTTCGAACGGTAGGTGGCGAAAGTGATGAACACGGGGCCCTGCAAGTAGTCATCCCCTATATGTCCGAATATGAGCTGCAGGAACAGATTGTATGGTCCGATCCGGTGACCGGAGCTACGATTCGTCTCAAAGATATCGCGGGTGTCGAACGCCGTTACCAGACGCCGAAGAACTACGTAGAGTTCAATGGAGCATCCTGTTTGATTCTTAATATGGAGATGGTGCCCGGCAACAACATCGTCGCTTTCGGACACGAAGTGGACAAACAGTTAGCGAAAGCTTCGGCCCTCCTGCCGCCAGATATTCAGTTCCATCGCATCACCGATCAACCGAAAGTGGTGAATGACTCGGTGCTGTCTTTCTTACGCGACATTGTCATCTCTATCTTGGTAGTGATAGCCGTTATGTTGTTGCTCTTCCCGCTTCGTACAGCTCTCGTGGCTGCGACCGGACTGCCCGTCTGCACGGCAATATGTATCGGGTTGATGTACGTTACCGGTATAGAACTGAACACCGTAACGCTTGCGGCGCTGATTTTTGTGTTGGGAATGATCGTTGATGACTCGGTTATCGTCATCGACGGATACACCAACCTCTTGGCACGTCGTCACTCACGCTGGTACTCTTCTGTTGTGAGCACAAGTCTGCTCTTCGTGCCGATGTCCCTCGCTACCATGGCAATCTGCGGAATGTTCTTCCCGATGACGCGCATCATTACCGGCCCATTGGGTGAGTTTGTCCAACTATTCCCATGGGCAGTTCTCTTTGCCCTGGTTGCCAGTATTTTCTATGCTTCGTGGGTAACACCCTTCTTGGCCTTCCGGTTTATCCGTGAACGAAAACCGGAAGAGATGAATCTCGTGGAGCGCGTGCAGACAAGATTCTTTACATGGTTGCAGAATGCTTACCGGAATGTCTTGCAACGTTGTTTTGACCATCCGGTAATCGCTTGGAGTATGTTAGGAGCGGCTACCTTGATCGGTGTGGTTCTTCTCATGCATCTGAACCTGCAGTTATTGCCGAAAGCTGAGCGGGAGTTCTTCGCTGTAGAGATACATCTCCGGGACGGTGCGACGGTTCAGGAGAGTGCGGAAGTAGCGGATTCTCTGGCAAGCATCTTGCGTCAAGACCACCGCGTGACGAGCGTGACGGCCTTTATAGGTCAGTCCTCACCGCGTTTCCATGCTACGTATTCCCCGCAGTTACCTGCTCCGAATTACGCACAGTTAATCGTGAATACCAAATCGAGCAAGGCGACCTCCCAGATACTCAAGGAGTATCCGGGACGCTACGAGAACTACTTCCCGAATGCCTATGCCCGATTCAAGCAGCTCGACTATCAGGCGGTAAAGAACCCGCTTGAGGTACGTGTGCAAGGCGAAAACTGGGAGGCGATGAAACCCTTTGCGGACAGCCTTCTGCATTTCATGCTTGCCCAGCCTGAACTGCAGTGGGTGCACTGTGATTATGATAACATGGCAACAGCTACGCGCATCGTGCTGAAGGCAGACGAAGCGACACGCCTTGGTATTACTGAGACCATGCTCTCGCTCTATCTGATGCAGGCAACGCAAGGAGCAACCATCACCACGCTTTACGAAGATGCTTACGCCGTACCGGTGGTTCTCTATACAGCCGGTATCAATACACTCAATGCCGATGAACTCGGTGCTATACAAGTACCGACAGCGCTACCTGGAGTATGGGTGCCTTTGCGTCAGGTGGCTACCATCGAACCCAGTTGGCACCACACTTCGCTGGAACGCAGGAACGCTGTCCGAACGATGACGGTAGGCGCTGACCTCAGAGGCTCAACGAGTCAAGTGGATGCAGAACGTAAAGTGAAAAACTGGGTGGATAACAATTTGACGGATCTGCCCGATGGCATATCTATTGTTTACGGAGGTCTGACGGAAATCAATAATCTCATCATTCCGCAGATCCTGTGGTCCGTTGTTGCAGCTCTCGCTGTGATGCTGGTTTTGTTGCTTTACCATTTCGGAAAGATCGGTTTGGCCCTACTGACCCTCTCCAGTGCCATCCTTTGTCTCTTCGGTTCCATGCTCGGTTTATGGCTCTTCAATCTGGACATCTCTATCACGGGAGTATTGGGCGTGGTTAGTTTGATTGGTATTATCGTCCGTAATGCCATCATGATGTACGAGTACGCCGAGGATGCGCGGAAGTACAAGCACCTCACATATAAGGAAGCAGCTTTCCAGGCCGGTTTACGACGAATGCGACCGGTGTTCCTTACCTCAGCTACGACGGCGCTCGGTGTGTTGCCGATGATTATAGCCGCCACGAGCTTGTGGATGCCGATGGGTGTTGTCATTTGCTTCGGAACGCTGTTCACCTTACCGCTGACAGTCACCATCCTGCCTGTCGTCTATTGGAAGGTATATGCAAAGAAAGACGAAGAAGTGCAACAATGAGAGTGATGATTTTCGATAGGATGGAGGAGTGTACCGAGACGGAAGTACAACGGCTGTTACCTCAGGTTTCCGCGCAGCGGCGCGAACAGGCACTGCGATTCAAGCACACACTCGGACAGTTCTGCTGCCTCAAATCATGGTTGATGCTGAATGCAATGCATATCGGAGAAATGGAATTTTTGTACAACGAACATGGTAAACCCTATTTAGAAGGGGGACCATTTTTCTCCATCAGTCACTGCAAAGAAGGTATAGCAGTAGCAATCGACGATCAGCCTGTCGGCATTGACATTGAAGCTATCCGTAATGTCGATCAAGACCTTATTCTTCGCACAATGAATGAAGAAGAACAACGACAGATACATAGCAACCGGGATTTTACCCGCCTTTGGACACAAAAGGAAGCCATACTGAAAATGGAAGGAACAGGAATAACCTCCTTTGAACAATTGCAAGGACTATCCATCCCGGACTATCGCATTCAAACTATCGAAAAAGAGAAATATATATATACTATAGCATATGGAAAATTACATTGTATCGGCGCGTAAGTACCGTCCGCAGACCTTTGAGTCCGTGGTCGGTCAACAAGCGTTGACGCAGACCTTGCAGAACGCCATCCGTTCGAACCATCTAGCGCACGCGTATCTGTTTTGCGGACCGCGAGGCGTGGGTAAAACGACTTGTGCACGTATCTTCGCAAAGACCATCAACTGTTCGAATCCCCAAAACGGGTTCGATGCATGCAACGAGTGTGAGTCCTGTAAGGCTTTTAATGAGCAGCGGTCGTTTAACATTCACGAACTCGATGCGGCATCAAACAACTCCGTAGAGGATATACGCAGCCTCATTGACCAGGTGCGTGTCCCGCCGCAAATCGGTAAGTACTCCGTGTATATCATCGATGAGGTTCACATGTTGTCTGCCGGTGCGTTTAATGCCTTGCTTAAGACACTCGAAGAACCGCCCTCGTATGCCATCTTCATCCTTGCTACTACGGAGAAGCATAAGGTACTGCCGACCATACTCAGTCGTTGTCAGGTGTATGACTTCAACCGTATTACCATTCCCGACACCATCGCATATTTGCAGAAGGTGGCGGCGAAGGAAGGTATCAAGGTAAGTGAAGAGGCCTTGAATGTCGTGGCACAGAAGGCAGACGGAGGTATGCGTGATGCCTTGTCAATCTTTGACCAACTGGTGGCCTTCTGCGGCAATGAGATTACCTACGAGCGTACCATCGAAGTGCTGAATGTGCTCAGTGCAGACTATTATTTCCAGCTGGTGGACAATGCCTTGCAGCATAATGTTGCGCAGACCTTGTTGATCTTCAATGACATCCTCAATCACGGTTTCGATGCCGGCCATTTTGTGACGGGTTTTGCGCAGCACTTACGTGACGTACTGGTGAGCAAAGACCCACAGACCTTGCCACTGCTTGAGACAAGCGAGTCGATGCGTGTGCGCTATGGACAGCAGGCACAGCGCTGCCATCCTATGTGGATCTTTATGGCGCTCGATATTCTTAACACCTGTGACATCAACTACCGCACAGCGCGTAACAAACGTCTGACGGTAGAATTGGCCCTTGTCAAACTATGCCAATTGGGGGTTGCCCAACAAGCGCCGCAAGTTGTCGCACCTGCGGTACAGAAAGAATCCGCTAAACCGGCGCAGCCGGCTGCACCTGCAACGCAACCGGAACCTGCCAAGCCGGCACAGGCGGTTACGCAGCCGCAGGCTGCTGCTCCGAAGGAGCCGACTCCTTCCATCCCCAAGATGCCGAAGATAGGAATAGGCCTCGGGCCGAAGAAACCGGAAGCTGCTCCGGCACAACCGGCGGCACCTGCTGAACAACCCAAAGAGGAGCAGAACAGCCCTTTTACAGTTGACCAACTCCGAGACGCGTGGGTTGGTCTGACTGACACTCACAAGGAGGAAACGCGTCTCAGACAACTGATAGAGAACTATATGCCGCTAATGGTCGATGACCTTACTGCGGAGATACAGATGCCTAATCCATGGCAGATGACGGAAATGCGGAAGGCCTTACCGGGTCTTTTACGGCAGTTACGTGCCACCCTGCATAACGATCATCTGGAAATTCGACTCGTGCAAGCTGAGTATAATCAGGAGCAGATGGCCTTTACCGCAGAGGAGAAATACAAACTGATGGTGGAGCAAAATCCTGCATTGTCGCTCCTCAAAGAGAAAATGGATTTAGTCATAGACTAATGGCGGACTTACTCAAATACTTGCCAACGACCCGTAAAGAGACGGACCTGCGCGGCTGGGATGAAGTGGACATTGTCTTCTTCACCGGTGACGCGTATATTGACCATCCGTCTTTTGGCGCGGCGGTGTTGGGTAGGGTATTGGAGGCTGCCGGTTATCGCGTAGCGATAGTGCCGCAACCCGACGTACATGGGGATTCCCGGGATTTCAAGAAATTCGGCAAGCCCCGCATCTATTTCGCGGTGTCGGCTGGAAGTATGGATTCGATGGTGAACCATTATACAGCCGCCAAACGCAAGCGTTCTGACGATGCCTATACGCCCGAAGGGCGTCCAGGCGCGCGGCCGGATTACTGCACCATCACCTATTGCAAAATCCTCAAACAACTCTATCCGGACGTGCCGATCGTCATCGGAGGTATCGAAGCCTCCATGCGCCGCCTGACGCATTATGACTACTGGCAGGATAAGTTGATGCCCTCCATCCTCGTGGACAGCGGCGCAGACATGCTCGTCTATGGTATGGGCGAACAAGCCATGACGGAGATCGCGAACAGAGGATGCGTACACGATATCCCGCAAACGGCCTATCTGACGAGTGACAAATCGGAGATTCCGAGTGACGCTATCATGCTCGCCTCGCACGAAGAGGCGTTGCGCGACAAACGCAAGCATGCGGAGAACTTCCGCCTCATGGAGATCGAGTCGAATAAGATTCATCAGACGACGCTCGTGCAGCCCGTCGGCAATAAATGGGTCGTTGTCAATCCTTCGTACCCGCCGATGACGACCGAGCAGTTAGACGCCATCTACGACCTGCCGTTCACCTACACGCCGCATCCCAAATACAAGGACAAGCATATACCGGCGTACGAAATGATCAAGTGGTCGGTGTGCATGCACCGCGGCTGTTTCGGAGGCTGCTCGTTCTGCACTATCTCGGCGCACCAGGGCAAACAGATCGTCTCCCGCTCGAAGGCTTCTATCCTGCGGCAGATAGAGAAACTGAGCCGGTTACCGGAATGGCACGGCGTGATAAGCGACCTTGGAGGTCCGTCGGCGAACATGTACAGCATGCACGGCAAAGATATGAGTCTATGCGAGAAGTGTGCGCGGGCTTCGTGCCTGCAACCGGCGATATGCAAGAACCTCAACCAGGACTTTGGGCCGCTGCTCGACATCTACCGCACGGTGGATAAACTGCCGTACGTGAAGCATGCCTTTGTGGGCTCGGGTATCCGTTACGACCTGATGAGCGATGAGTATGCCCGCCAACTCATCACGCGCCATGTGTCGGGACGACTGAAAGTGGCGCCAGAGCATTGTTCGGATGCCGTGCTAAAGGTGATGCGCAAACCGAGTTGGAACAACTACCTTCGTTTCCGGGACCTGTTCCTGCGCATCAACAAAGAGGCGGGACTGAACCAACAACTCATTCCGTATTTTATCTCTTCTCACCCGGGTTGCACCAAGCGCGACATGCAGGTGCTCGCGGACGAGACGAAACGGATGCACTACCGGCCGGAACAGGTACAGGACTTCACGCCCACGCCGATGACACTCTCGACGACCATGTTCTATACCGGCATCAACCCCTACACGCGCGAACCTATATACGTAGCGCGTACGCCTGAAGAGAAAAAACAACAGAACCAGTATTTTTTCTGGTACAAAAAATAGATGACAAATGATAAGTAGTAAGTTAAAGAATCGTCATTATCGTATTAACCCTGAGACCCTGCAGCTCGAACGTATCGAGCATGGATTCCGTTATTGGCTTCGCCGTTCCGGCGGATATATCATTGGCGGTATATGCTTGGGTGTGATTTTCTTCTATACCTTCCTCTACTTCTTCCCTTCGCCGCGGGAGGCCTCGCTCATGCAGTATAACCGCAACCTCTCGGCGCAGATCGAAGTGATGGATCAGCAGATGGACCAAATGCAGATTGTCCTCACTGACCTCGCGCAGCGCGATGACAACCTCTATCGGGCTATCCTGGGCGCAGAGCCTATCCCGCTCAGCGCACGCATGGGAGCGACGCATCAGATCTCGTACTACGACTCGATCGCGCATATGACCAACACCCAGCTGGCGGCAGATATCCAGCGCAAAGTGGATATCCTCGAGAAAGAACTGTATGTGCAGTCACGCTCATACGATGAAGTGCTGCAGCTGGCGAAAAATCAGGAAGTGCGCATGGAGAACATACCGGCTATCCAACCCGTCCTTAATAAGAACCTCAAGCACATGGCTTCAGGCTTCGGATGGCGCATCGACCCCATCTATCATATCCGTCGCTTCCACGAAGGCATGGACTTCTCTGCGCCTGTCGGCACGGATATCTTCGCGACGGGTAACGGAACAGTTGTCTATTCGGGATGGCGGCAAGGTTACGGCGAGACAGTGGAGATAGACCACGGCTTCAATTATGCTACGCGCTATGCGCACTGCTCCAAGCGATTCGTGAGGGTCGGACAGAAAGTGAAACGAGGTGATGTGATTGCCCTTGTAGGTAACACCGGCAAATCCACAGGTCCGCACCTTCATTACGAAGTGCATTACTTAGGCCGGCCCATCGACCCGCGTAACTTCTATTTCTACGACCTCAGTCCGGAAGAATACGACAAGATGCTACAAATCTCATCGAACATGGGAAATATGATGGATTAAAAAAATCGCGGCTCATCCGAGTCGCGATATTTTTTCCAACGATTTCTCGTTTAGTATTCGTATATGCCGTCCTTCTACAGCGACTAGTTCTTCTTGTGCAAACTGACTGAGGGTACGGATGGCATTACTTGTTGTCATATTACTCATATTCGCCAGATCCTCGCGGGGAAGTAACATCGCCAGGGTCTGACCATCTTCTTCGTAACCGTAGTTCTTCAGTAACAGTAACAGACTCTCCGCCAAACGCCCCCGGATGTGTTTCTGGGTTAGGTTCACCGTCTGTATCTCTGAGAACGCCAAGTCTTTTGCCATCATTAGCATTACCTGGTAGCAGAAGGCTCCGTTGCGACGGATTAACTGCGTAAAGCATGCTTTCGGCATACGATAAACAGCGCAACTTTCTACAGCACTCGCGCTCGAGTTATAACCCTCGTCCGCGATGCACGCGCGGTATCCGAATATATCGTAGGGCTTGAGCAAACGGATAATCTGCTGACGTTGACCAATACCCTCTTTGAAGATACGTACTTTTCCGCGCAGTAACATCCACATATACAGTGACACCTCACCATCCGAATGAATCAATTCATTCTTCTCGTAATACACCACTTCTGCCTGTTCCGCTGCGTACTTTCTTTCTTCCTCCGTCAGCGTCTCCCAAAGTTTATTCAACTCCCATAACGGGGCGAATTCCTCATCTCTACGTTTCATGCTTATTCAGATCAATCCGAAAATCTCTGCAAAGGTACAACATTTTATTGATATGTGCAAATTTAATATGTTTTTTAGCACATTTTTCTCAAAAACAATATACATATTTGCATATATGCAATTTTTGTAGTACTTTTGCAGTTGCAAAAGTTGAATGATATGAAGATTATTATTATCGGTGCG
Organism: uncultured Bacteroidales bacterium; assembly: GCA_902798015.1. Taxonomy (GTDB): domain Bacteria; phylum Bacteroidota; class Bacteroidia; order Bacteroidales; family Paludibacteraceae; genus Colicola. Next base: position 11,701 of record CADBVL010000015.1, on the reverse strand, counting down.
GGCAGTGTAGGGACGAATCTGCACCATGCAATGGAGCGCAATGGAATCCGTGCGGAACTGATTCATGCGCGTCCGCTGACAGCTGAGAGTAGGGAGTCTGGGGTAGTGAGTCCGGAACTGCCGAAAGCCGATTGCTATATTTACACAGTAGTGGACCATGTGCTGCGTGAGGTTATCTCCAAAGTGCACGCACCGCAAGCCTTGCATCTCCATACTTCGGGTTCGATGCCTATCGAGGTGTTCGGCGAAGATAAACCTCACGCCGGCGTATTGTATTTTTTTCAGAGTTTCAGCCGCGAAGTGCTGATTGACGATTGGAGTGGAATTCCGTGCATCATAGAGGGCAAGAACATAGACGACATCGCAGCTATCTACTCTTTGGCGCAGTGTCTGACGAGTCGTATCTATGAGGCGAACCAGCATGATCGCGAGCGGCTACACATCGCCGGCATCTTCGCCAACAACTACACAAACCTCATGTATCGCATTGCGGCAGAGGTGCTGAAAGATACGCAGATACCTTTCGAGGCGTTGTTACCACTCATCGACCAAACAGCCGCCAAAGTGCATTCACTCAAGCCCGCGGACGCACAGACGGGTCCCGCCAAGCGCGGGGACCATGAAGTGATGAATCATCATCTGGAGATTTTGAGGGAATTCAAAGCTCAAATGGCAGAATTCAGTTCGGAGGAGTTAAGCGAAGTGTATCAAGCGCTCGCAGCGTTAATCGGGAAAGCGCATAATCATTGAGTTCGTCCCATCTGATGACGATAGTGCCGGGTAACTCCGGCATTTTTTGTGTCTTATGTACAAGGAAACGCGCATGAATCTTCTGATGCGAGAGGACGTGCGTAAGGTCAATAATCCTTTCACCGTTCACCTTTAACCTTTCACTTTGAGTTTCCTCGCACGGAAACTCGTATAAGTGATACCAGATGTCTTTGGGATTTTCCCGTCGCCGGATTAGTGTAAATACGTCTGAGGGCTGATTGCTGACAGTTGATTGCTGATAGTTCACATACACATGGTACGTAAACCATCTGTCTCTTACTTTTGGTCGTGGTTTGCGTATAGGGAGTAGTTCTGCTGTGCCGTGCATGTATGCAGCGCAGTGTGCTTGAAGGGGGCAATGTGCGCAGTTATCGCCTAACGAAGGAGTGCAATACAACGCGCCGAACTCCATGATAGCGGAGTTAAAGAGTCGTGGGTTCTCCCGATCCAGAAGAACCTCTATGTGCTTGTGAAACAATCTTTTACCGGCAGAGGTATCAAAGGCCTCATCGATGTCGAGCAAACGCGCAACAACGCGATATACATTACCGTCCATCGCCGGGTAAGGCTGGTTGTACGCAAAGGAAGCGATAGCGCCTGCGGTATAGTCACCCACGCCGGGTAAGGCGCGAATATCTTCAAAGGTTTTCGGAAATACAACCTTTGCATTCTTGTCTTGGGATGCTTGGTTGTTCACTATCTGCTGTGCCGCTTTATGCAGATTGCGTGCGCGCGAATAATAACCCAATCCTTGCCATTCACGCAGCACTTCCGCTTCATCTGCGGCAGCCAAAGATTCTACATCCGGCCAGCGAGCCATAAAACGCCGCCAGTAATCCAACCCCTGCAACACTCGCGTCTGCTGTAGGATAATCTCGCTCAACCAAATCGCATACGCATCGTCCGTTTCACGCCACGGAAGGGCACGATGATTTGTCTCGTACCATGCGTATAAGTGTCTATATAATAAGGAGTTGGACATAGTTGTTAACATTTTTTTTGACCTTAATAGGACAAAACGCGTACAAAAGTACAAAAAAATAACAAATTTTGCAATTTTTTTCATGAAAAATTTTCGTATTTCATTTATTTATAGTAACTTTGCACGATTTTTCGACAAAATAGTAAATTAAAAGTCCATAAATAGTCATGACTAAAGCTGAACTCATTAATGACATTGCAATCTCTACGGGGTATGACAAGACAACGATTAGTAAAGTAGTTGAGTCGTATATGGATAACGTCAAGAAGTCCTTGGTAGAAGGGGAAAATGTATATCTTCGTGGCTTCGGGACATTCCAGATTAAGGTGCGCAAAGCGAAGATAGCTCGTAATATTTATGCGAGTAAGTCTGTTCCTGTTCCCTCTCATCGCGTAGCTACCTTCAAGCCCTGTAAGGAGTTTGCGAATGAGATGCGTAGTTAAGAAGCAAATAAGATCAAATAATATACTAACAGTTTAATTTTTATTCATTATGCCTAACGGAAAGAAGCATAAGAGACATAAGATGTCCACGCACAAACGTAAAAAACGTCTGCGTAAGAATCGTCATAAGCATAAGTAAATGACGATGCATGTAGCTTTGTGGCCTTAGACGCGTCTAAGTGTAGATGCGTTGCCACAAGGCTTTTTTATTTATTGATTTAATCCTTTCAAGTATGAAAAGCGAATTAATTGTGGACGTACAGCCGCAAGAGATTTCCATCGCGCTGACAGAGGATGACCGCTTGCAAGAAGTGGCGCGCGAAAAACGCGACCAGGATAACTTCGCCGTAGGAAATATCTACTACGGGCGCGTCAAAAAAGTCATGCCTGCGCTGAATGCAGTCTTTGTGGATGTAGGTCATGAGAAAGAAGCTTTTCTGCATTATCTGGATTTAGGTTCTCAGTTTCGAACGCTGCAGACCTATGTCACTAAAGCAGTCTCGGATAAACGCCGCGTGCCTTTGATTCAAAAGACCCCGCGTCAGACTGAGGTGGGCAAAGAAGGACAGATTGCGGAGGTACTGAAGGTCGGTGACCCCATTTTGGTGCAGGTGTCTAAAGAACCCATCAATACCAAGGGCCCGCGCCTTACCGCCGAGATATCTATCGCCGGACGAAATATCGTCCTCATTCCATTTGCCGATGGTGTCATGGTGTCCCAGAAGATTAAACGCGAGGCGGAACGCCAGCGACTCAAACAACTGTTGCTATCTATCAAACCCCAAGGGTTTGGCATCATCGTTCGTACTGTAGCCGAAGATAAACGCGTAGCCGAATTGGACAATGAGTTACGTCTGCTTGTAGAGAGATGGCAGGATACCGTCAAGACCCTTCAGCAGAAACAACCCGTCAGTCTGGTCAGTGAAGAGATGGGGCGCACGCTTGGTATCATCCGCGATGTGCTAAGCCCAGAATTCACTACCATTCAAATCAATGACCGCGACATCTATAATGAAGTGCGGCAGTATTTGGAACTCATCGCGCCCGAGAGCGCCAAAATCGTGAAGTTCTATCAGGGTACGCAACCTATCTTCGACCATTTCGACATCACCCGTCAGATGAAGACGGGACTCGGCAGGACAGTCGGTTTCAAGCATGGAGGGTATCTCATCATCGACAGAACCGAAGCACTGTTCTCCATTGATGTCAATTCCGGCAGCAAGAAAATCTACGAGGACCAGGAAGAGAATGCCTTCCAGTTTAATATGCTGGCAGCAGAGGAGTTGGTACACCAGTTGCGTCTGCGCGATATCGGTGGCATTATCATCGTCGATTTTATCGACATGGACGATAAAGGCCATCAGCAGCAACTCTATGACTATGTACGCAAACTCATGGATCGCGATCGGGCAAAACATAACGTGCTGCCGCTTAGTAAGTTCGGACTGATGCAAATCACGCGTCAACGCGTACGTCCGGCGGTGGAAGTGCAAGTGGAGGAGACTTGCCCGACTTGTGGAGGCAAAGGAAAAATCCAAGCATCGATACTCTTTACCGATCAGCTCGCAGAGCAGTGCGAACAGGAGTACCAGCAACACGGAAGAGGGGTCCAGTTACATCTTCACCCCTACATCTATTCCTACGTCACACGAGGATTCTGGAATTCATTAGCCAGTCAATGGAGACGTAAGTTCGGTATCAAAGTGATTGAAAATCAATCATTAGGAATGCTCGAAACGAGATTTATTGCAGAAAAGTAAGTAAAATAGAGACCTTTGCGGGTCTCTATTTTTTTATGAGTTATGGGATGCGGCTTTTGGGTTACAAGGTAGGGGATTCCTCTTCTACTTCCGCGCCGGGAACATAGCGCTTGAGTACACGCGCCACGCCTGTGGTCCAGGAGTTGATGGAGTCGTTGTCCATCTGCAGACCACTGATCATGTGAACGACTTGGTCTATCGGCATACCGTAGCGCAGCACTCCGGAGATCAGACGGGCGTAGTTCCAGAACTCGCGGTCGAACTTGTAACTCAGTCCTTCCACTGTCGTCTTAAACCCGCGGGTATTGACGAATTGGAAGTCATAGCGCTTGGTGCCATCCGGTTGAACCACTTTCAGGATCTTGCCTTTCACCACGCTCTTGGGTAACGCAATACCCATCTCGTCATCTGCCAGACCCGTGAAGATCTCGTACGGACGACCGTCCTTCAGACCGACGAAGGCGATCCATTTGTCTTTCTGGTTCTGGAAACGCACCACGTCGCATTCCAGTTCAGCGGGACGTTTTAGCAACGTTGAATTTTCCTGTATTTCCATATCTCTAATTCTCTAATTCTCTAATTCACTCATCGTTATTTTTGCTGAACAACTCGTCTCTCCCGCCTCGTTCTTCATCTGATACTGTATGCCGTCATCGGTAACGAGGTAATGCGTATTCATCTGTTCGCCAAGCATGGCTTCTTTGCTGTAACTGATATCCAGACGCACTTTCTTGTCGTAATAATCGGGTAGGTAAGCGTCCGTCATAGCTTGCAAGTATTTGCAGCTGTTGCAATGCCCGTTGTAGTCAATGTCCGAATAGACGATCTTATGAGGCGCAATGCCTGTGGGCTCGGGAATAGTCGTCATGCGTACGCGTGGCAAGTCAATCACTTCGCCATCTACGCAACCCTCGAAAATCGGGTCATCGAACGCATTGACAATCTCTCGTTTCTCGAGATCCAGTACCGCCCAGACACTCTTGCATTGACCGATGAGTCTGTCGCCGCTGTATATCCTGAAATCACGGGTGCTCAGCATGTGTGCGTTGCTCTCGATCCATGTCTCAAAACGCACCTTCTCACAAGGCCTCGGGAGTTCGTACATCTCTACGCTCAAACGTGTCAAGATCCATGTCAGACCTCTCGGATGAAGTACCTGAATGCCAAAACCCAAATCATCTGCTACAGTCCCGGCTACTTCCAGCAGGTAGTTTTCCAGGTTAAAGAGACGCAATCTCTTCTTCCCGTCCACCTCCTGGTACTTAATCGTGTATTCGTAATTGTATTTCATTTCAGCCAGCGATCTAACCAATTTCTGAACTCGCGTTGCCAGAGAATGCCGTTTTGCGGCTTCAAAACCCAGTGGTTTTCATCGGGGAAGATGAGCAACTCTGCCGGCACTCCGCGCATCTTGGCGGCATCGAACGCTGCCATAGCTTGGTTTGCCAGTATTCGATAGTCTTTCTCTCCGTGGATGCAGAGAATCGGCGTATCCCATTTGTCAACGAACTTATGCGGACTGTTGGCGAAGGTGCGTTGTGCAACGGCGTTGTTCTTGTCCCAGTAGGCACCGCCGAGATCCCAGTTAGCGAACCATTTCTCTTCGGTTTCGAGATATTGCATTTCCAGATTAAAGATGCCATCGTGGGCGATGAACGCCTTGAATCGTCCGTCATGGTGCCCGGCAATCCAATAGACGCTGAATCCGCCGAAGGACGCACCAACGCAACCCAGATGATCTTTATCCACATACGGCTCTTTGCAGAACTCGTCGATGGCGGTGAAGTAGTCGCGCATACACTGTCCGGCATAGTCGCCCGATATCTCTTCGTTCCATTCCTTGCCAAAACCCGGAAGACCGCGTCTGTTGGGCGCTACGATGATATAATCTCCGGCACTCATCATCATAAAATTCCAGCGGAAGGACCAGAACTGGCTTACCGGGCTTTGTGGACCACCTTCGCAGTAAAGGATGGTCGGATATTTCTTGTTCGGATCGAAATGCGGCGGGTAGATGATCCAGGTTAACATCTGCTTGCCGTCTGTCGTCTTCTGCCAACGCGGCACTACCGTCGAGCGCTCGATCTGGTCGTAGATATTATCGTTCTCGTGCGTCAGTTGGGTCAACTCGGTATATCCATCGATCTTATCCAAGGCCTTGGCTACATCAAGCACGAAAATCTCGTTCGCTTCGCGCATGGAATGTTTCAGCAGGTACGCATAATGATCCGTGACGCTGCCTATACTAACGTCGAATTGTCCTTCGGTTAACTTCGCGCACCATCCTTCCAGACCCATTGCCCACACATGAACCGTGCCTTGAATGACGGCTGTGCCCAGAAGAACGGAGTCGTTGTACCAGACGAACTCGTCCACGTTTGTATCTAAATAATGACTGATAAATCGTTTCTCGCCTGTCTTGAGATTCATCACCATAAGACGGTTCTCGTCGCTCTCATATCCGTCGCGCTCCATGGACAACCATGCAATCCATTCGCCGTTAGGCGAGTACGCGGGGTTCGTATCATAGCCCTTGTTATCCTCGGTAATATTGCGTTCGTCCGTAACTTCCTCATTCATTAAACGCCCAACATTGCACAGATAGATGTCACTGTTGGTGGAGACGGCATAGTCGAGTCCTGTCTTCTTGCGACAGGTATAGGCGAGTTCTTCGTTGTTGGGGTTCCATGCCAACTGCTCCACGCCGCCGAAAGGTTTCATAGGACTCTCGAATGCGGTGCCCTCAAGGATATTTACGCCCTTACCGACTTTCGCCGTCTTGATACGTTCACCTTCACCGTAATAGGTGATCTCAAGCGGGCACACGAAAGGCTGCGGAGCACTCTCTGTCCATTCGTCCCAATGTTTGTACATCAAGTCTTCGTGCATATGGCCGGTCGCTAACGGCAGATCCGGATATTTGTCAACGGTAGAAGGAACAGTCTTCACCTGTTTGATGAGCACGATTTTGTCACGCATAGGGGAGAGTAGGAAACCCTCAATGTCTTCTGCACCTTCAACGGCTATCTCTTCACCGTCACGCCGCAAGTATAACTTCCCTCCGCGGATGAAGGCGAGCCATCCGCTGGCGCCGAACCATGCAGGTTCTGAACCGACGAATTCATCATCTACGCTCATCTCATTGAACGGGTTGCAAACACGAATCCATGTAGTGGAGCGGTTCTCCTCTACGCTGTAGTAACTCACGGTATAGGCGAGCCATCCCGTCTCGATGTCACTCTGTGCGGTACCGATACGACCCATCGCCCATAATCCTTCAGGGGTCAAACGACCGCCCTCAATGGTAATCTGCGGCTTCGTGATAGGGGCCTTACTCTCTGCGGCCTCTTTGCCGCCGTTAACACAACTCGTACTGAGAACTGTCATCGCTGCCAATACAATATACGCTATTTTTTTCATATTCATAATATAATGCGGCTGCAAAAGTACTGCTTTTTTTTGACATATGCAAATATTTTTTACTTTAGAGAACGAAAAAAGGAGCCGTCAAGCTCCTTTTCCTTTAGCGACAAGTCGCGATTATGAGATGGCGATTTGGCGTCCGGTCTTGCCTTCTTCGCGTTGGATCTTCGGCAGTTCAATGGTCAAGATACCATCTTCAACCTTTGCGCTAATCTTTTCCTCATCGACATTGTCCGGCAAGGTGTACTTCTGCTCGAAGTTCGTGTAGGCGAACTCGCGTCTCAGATAGTGCGAATGTTTGTCTTCTTCCTTGTGCTCGAACTTGTTCTCGATGGCGACACACAGGTTGTGGTCTTCATCAACATGTACTCGGCAGTACTCTTTCTTAACACCCGGAGCAGCCAACTCAACCTCATAAGTGGTTGCGGTCTCTTTGACATTAACCGAAGGTGCTACATTGCTTGCCGTGTTCAGCATGTCATTGTTCAAAAACTCATCAAATACGGTCGGGAACCATCCGTTTGTCGGCAGCCAACTGTTTCTACGATACATTGCAGGTTTCATAATTTAATCTCCTAAATTAAGTTTAACAATTTGTAGCGTAGTGTGCGTTGCTTTCGCGTACCTTGCGTTTACAACCTGAGAGGGGCAATAAATGTGCCAAACTCAAATTGTCTGCCAATTTGTCCACTTTTCGTGACAAATTGTCCATTTCATGTCAGTTTGCGATGGTCTATCGTAGCAACAGGTCTTTCAGTTTGATCTGCGGATGGCGGTATTGACGTTCTTTGCGTGTCTCCTGACCATTCGTACGGAATGCCTGCTGCGCACAGGCATGAACGCAAGCGAGACACACGGTACAATGGTCTCCGGTGATGGCTTTATTGTCCGTCAGGCGGATATTCTCCATCGGGCAAACGCGTACGCAAGTGCCGCAACCGTTACACTTGTCCGCAATCACTTTCGGACCCAGGCAATGAATCATTCCTCTCTCTATTGCCGGGCGGCCAAGGAGCCATGAGAGGAGGCCGAACCAACTATAGTGCAGCACGTGGCTCTCTTCCTCCAACTCGCGGATGATTTGCTCCATGCGAGCCGGCACACGTTCGAACTTACCCAACTGTTTGTTGGGATTGCGTCCGAAAGCCAGCGCACTGTTATCGGGCACACTCACCTTATGGCTATATGCCAGTTCGATACCTTTCTCGCGCAGGATGCGACGCAATACCCATACGCAGTTGCCCGCTGCGCTGCCGCACGTGACGACCGTAAAAACGTAAGACTGCGGGCTGATTTTCAATCGTGATATCATTTCGGGCATAGCGGGCGGCAGATTGAAGTCATAAGTCGGAAAGACCAGACCGATACGTTTCTCGTTCGTCAAATCCTGCTCCACCGCTTCAATCAGCGGCATCAGTTGTTCGTTCAGCCGTTCTGCCAGTTGTCGTGCAACGGCGAGGCTGTTTCCTGTTGCTGAAAAATAAAGAATCATATTCTATTTATCGTCTTTTGGTATGCCAGGCGCTCATCGCCTGAAAGTAAATAAATTATTCCGCAGTTGTTATTTGAATGATTCGTTGGACTATTTCTTCGGGGTGGTCAATAAGGAGTTGACCGTGGTTCATGCCTTCGAAAATCTCGTACGACACACCCAAACCGGGAATGAGCAGTAATGTCGGAGCCTTATCTTTACCAAAGAGTTGGAAGTTCATTTTTTACATGTCCATGGCAGAAACCGGCCGGTACGGCGGCAATAAGCTTCATATTCTTCGCCAAAATCCCGACGGAGACGTTTCTCTTCTGTCAGCACTTGCACGAACATGATAGCAAAGAAAATAACCCACACCAATACTGCCTGCCATGTCCATAGCCAGACGATAAATGACGCGAGATAAATCAGCGTACCTGTTAACATCGGATTGCGGTTGATGCGATAAGGTCCATCGGTCATCAGATGTTGTGTGCGCGGAGCTACTTCATGTCCGAAAGCGTCCATCGGATTCCCTTTTCCACGACGCTTCATATAGACAATAGTCCACACGCTGAGTGTTAAGCCGCCCACCATCAACAGTCCTGTCAGGGATGCACGCAATGCTCCGATATGTTCCAATGCCGGCATTCCTGATGCCAGCCACATAATCGTCGGCAAAAGCACTACGAACATCACTCCGCCAAGCACATAGCCGGCTATGTTTTGAATGGTTGTTTTCATATCAATCACTTAGTATTAATATCCACGGACAAACTGCCCTTCGGGCTGATTCCAAGGGGTCCCCGAGAATTTTAATTCTTGGGGGGAGCGTAGCGCACGGCGAAAACGCTTTACAAGGACCATGTCCGCAGTCGCGTAAGCCGTAGCGTGAGCGAGCGCTATGTACTCGTCGTAAGTCATAATAATTCTGTCAATTTATCTTCCCGAATGATCTTCGGCGCGCTTTTGCCGGCTAACACCATCACTTTCTTCCCGTCGCGATAGATATGTAACTGCCGTGAACGGACAACAGCCGTCAGCGTCGGGTCGGTCTCTATCTGCTCACGGATAGCGCGATACTCGCCGTCCGGGGCAAATAACTTCCGCTGCAAGTGCGAGCACATATTAGTGGTGTCTATGGTCATTCTTCTTATTCTCCTTCTTTCCGCAATTGTGCGATGATAAACCCGCGCAATGTGCTATAATACTTCCCTTGCGCAGCGGCAGTAGATTCCTCGCCGAAAAATCGACGGTTGGCGCGATTCAAACTCTTGTTCGCAAGCTTCTTATATTCGCCATACTGCTCTTCCCAATAAGCAAGCCGCTCGGAGTCCGCCATCTCTGTCTTACATTGTTTGACTGCCTCCGCAAAGGCGGAAATAGCCCGTTTCCGACTCTCCGCTAACGGACCTTCATACGGATGTTGAATTGCATAAGCATGCATTCGCCCGTTACGCGTACGCATTACAATACGCTCATTACGATGTAACTTGCCGCTCATACTCTCAAACGGCGATGCCGGTACCACTCTTGCCATATTCTTCTCTTTTTATTCCGCTGTCTTTCTGCTATATATCTGCTATCTATCTGCTGTGTATCCGCTTATTACCACGATAGATATACGATAGATACACGATACATATACGTTAGATATACGTTATATTAGTATAATCACGCTATACTCTCACGGTAATCAAACCGTAACCGCATCTAGTAACGAAACTGCATGCAAAATTACAAAAAAAATCCCACATATGCAAATTATACTTGCATAAATTTGCCATTTGCAGGATTTATGACGTACTTTCGAAGGGGTTCACATTAAAAACTTTCACCCGTGTTAGGATTTGGAAGGGCGCAGCTGCATTATTAGGGCTCCCGCAGATTTTAATCTGTGGGAAGAGGAGGAAACACAACCATTACATTTGTTGCAGGGCAACTTAATCATGGATTGTCGTTTCCGACGAAGGGCGAACAAACGTGACAGAAAATCGGCAAACCGTAGGTAAGTATAAAAGAAAAAACCGCCAGTGTCTTTACGACCTGACGGCTTGTCGGACTTACTCCGTATGTTATATCTTGATGTGTTTGCGGAATATTTGATTGGTGTACTCCTCTTCATCCGTGCTATACTCCGGCACTTTTGCTTCTCCTACAAACTCAAAACCATGTTTTGGATAGTACTGCCAATTACATGTGCAGTCTGTCCAGAGATATAGCCACTCTATGCCACGTTTCCGTAATCGCTCTATTAGTGCGTTTAACACAGACGTACCATAACCCTTTTTTTTGCTGATGAAGAAAGAGAGCTTTGCCGAGTTGGGCAGCATCTTTGACAGAAGTTCTTCATCAGTCCGCATTAGGTATCGCTCGTTGGTTAGAAGTTTCTGTTGCTCATCATCTGTCACGGCAGGCAGTTGGTTTCTAAGCCACGTGGCAGCACTGTTCGTTTCACCGGGCAGCCATGCAAAAGCGATGGCTTGCATACCATCTTCGTCCTCTGCCTGCAGAGCAAGGTCAGCAGAATACAGGTAGTATCTTGTCAGATATTGACAAAAGATACGGGCGACTGCTGAACCGTGCGCACCTTGATTTTTTCCCCACACGCCCTCTGCCATCTCAGCAACGAGGTCTATATTACCTTGATTAAATGGTTTGATTTCCATAATGCGTATATCTCCTTGAAAACGACCGCAAAATTACTAAAAATTTTGCACATATGCAAATAAATCGCTCATATTCTAATCAAAACACACCATTTTCCCAAATAAATGCCTTCTGGACAGCATAGCACCGGGCGCAGCTGCTTGGTCAGGGCGAACAAACGTGACAGAAAGAGGTAGACCGTAGG
>CADBVL010000014.1:41017-44317 GCA_902798015.1 uncultured Bacteroidales bacterium | reverse complement strand
ATTATGAAAAACGAAGTTAATCGTGCCCTTATGGCAAAGACAACACGAATATATATAGCATTAGCTCTCTTATTGACCGCCGGTGGTCTGCAAGCCCGTATCTTCGACAAAGGCGAGCGCTTGTATATCAACATGGAGGCACAAAGCGTGAAAGATGAAGGAGGCGATTTACAATACGGCTGGTATTCCACCACCAACAATTATAACTACGCCTATTTCTTCAAAGGCAGCCAGAATGCATGGAGCACTCAGGTAAAGCAATACAAGGGGACTGTTTGGTATGTAGAAGCCCCTGCCGGCGATTGGGAGTACGTCATCCTCACGCGGCATAACTCCGCCAATCCGAGTTGGGACACCAAGATCACCCAGACAGGAAATATATGGTTCTACTACATGGATGGCAGCACGAAGAAGATGCGCGAGCAGAACTACATCCAGAATTTCTATTATGATGACGGCGGAGACAAAAACGGCGCCAACTGGCAATATGTAGCCCCTGCTCCTTCGGGCAGTCCGGCCACATGGGAGTATGAGGACGAGCAGATCTGTACAGACGCAGCCGGAACGCAATACATGCTGCAAGCCAAGAACTACGACTATGACAACACGTATGCTCACGCGTGGTTCAAATACGAGAGTAACACCTGGACGCGTCTTGACGGAGCGGAATGGCGTACGAGCGAAGGCGATAAAGTATATACAGTCACGCTCGGCGGTGTCAATTCGGATGTGTACTATTTCCTGCAGGCAAGCCGTCCGTCGATGTGCCGTTTGCTACGTGTCCGTATTAACCAGGATTGTTCGGAAGGCAAGCCGGGAGCATGCAAGATCACCTCTTTCGTGGCGGTGGCATCCGATGCCAACGTGACCGACAAGACGACCGCCGTGAACGGTGTGGTAGCGTTTGACGACAAGAAGAATGCCGGCAAGTTGCAGATTTGGTGCCCGAACGTAGATACCGTGACGATCGAGAACGAGAATATCCAGACACCGCAGACATTCAAGTTACACGGTCTGGATGCCTCGAAAGCGAAGACCTACACGTTGTATGCCAAGTTCCTGAGCGGCGAGGGTTGCGACGCGACTTGCACTGTTTCCGTCACTCCTCCCTCTGCAACTCCGACCGTACATACGACCACCGGTACAGCGAGCGATGAACGACTGGTTCGTTTCACTGAAGAAGATGTGACGCTCACACCGGACAATCAGACTTCCACCTATTTCCTATGGACCAACACGGCGAACGAAGACTCCGTCACTACCGGCGCACGAAACCATACGTTTACAGCACCGACAGATGCACAGCAAGTGACCTATTATTTCCTTGCCACCAATGACCCGCCGGCACCGGAAGGCAACCTCATTACCAATGGTACGTTTGAAGAGGAGCAGGGAGATGGTAATCTGGAGAGTAACTACGATTTCTGGGGACGTGATTTAACGAATTACTACGATGCGCATCATGATGCCTCCGGAGGTTATGCGATCACCGCTAATGCCAATGTCTTCTGGCATGAATACCAGCCTGTGAAAGCGCATGAAGGCACCCATTTCGGTTTGTTTGATTCCAAGATTTACGATGGCACGGACCAGGCGGCATGGATTGCCCGCACCGGAACCAAGAACCCGAAATTAAAAGTGCGCAGCGGCGTTAGTTACCTATTCTCTTTCTGGGTAGCGAACATCAACGCCTATTATCAAATGGACAACGGCGCGCGTCTGCAGTTCCAGATCAGTTACAACGGAGGTAGTACATGGAACAACCTCGGCAATGAGATCAATCTGGACAGTTATATCGACAGCCGCTGGCATGGCATGTCGTCCATCGTGACGCCGACCGTGTCCAGTGAAAACGTAGCCCTGCGCGTGATCAACCAGAACAAGAGTTCGATAAATATCGGTAATGACTTCGCGCTGGATAACATCCGTTTTGAGGCTATCACCGCCAGTTCGTCCAATATCGCGGGTTACGAGAGTTTCCCTGTCACTTATCTCAAGTGCGTCATTAACTCTGCTACGTTCGAGCAGCGCCAACCGATCGGTTGCGGTACTACGGTAGCCGATGTGGACTTCACGGTGAACTTTACTCATCCGCGCGGAGACTTGTATATCTACGAGGGCACGGAACTTCTTGCGCACATTCCGCATTCCGAAATTGGCGACGAGACGACCTCGTATACAGGCGTGTTGCTCAACCGTCCTGTAGATAACAAAAATCATGAGTTGACCATTTATTTCGATGACGGGCACGTAAAAACCGATGCGCCGACGACCTATATCTATAATGCGAAGAATATACCGGAAATCAGCGTGAAGAGCCTGACTTGGGGAACAGTAGCATGTGATGTACCTACGGTCACTTTGACGGCAGTCATCAATTATACCAACCAGAATGGTAGCCTCACAGCGAATGTAGATGGTCATCCGGCGAATGCCGCAACGTATACTGCTGAAAGTGATGATACCTTACAAGTGACATTGGTTATCCCGGGTATCACCGCGGACGGTTTGGACGGACACTTGCTGAATGTGAACTTCGACGGTTCGCACGGATGTGCCATCGTTGACCATGTTATCCCGGAGGCCGCACCGGTAGTACCTGCCATTGAGGCAAGGAACTTCCGTTTCAGCAACCCGACGCCGGATTGCGCCTTGAAGACTACGCTGACCTTCGATTTGGACTATACCTATCAGCAAGGCAACCTCACCTATTGGGTAGATGACATGACGGTTCAAACGGCTACCTTCACGCCGCAGGATCGCTCCAAATTGACCCTGACGGATTTGACCTTCGCAGATATTCCGGCGGACGGCAAGGATAACCACGTGCTGCATGTGTCCTTTGACGGGCCGAACAGTTGTGTCAAGGACTTCGCATTGCCGCAAGTTCCGTTCTCGCCGGTTATCGATGCCGTGACCCTCACAGCAGTGCCGACACTTGTTCCATGCGATGCGACGGCTTATGAGATCACCGTCTCTTTCACCTCTTATTTCACGCCCGTCCCGGCAGACAAGCAGATTGTGCTCACATATGACTCTATCGGTGAGACGAAGACGACGGCCCCTATAGCCCTGACGAACTTCCCGTACAACCTGATTGTATATAATATCGCCAATGGCAGCCATTCCATCTTCGCAGCTTTTGCTGATGCCGCTGATTGCAAGACGGAGACAACATATGATGCGCCGGCACGCGAGACTTGCGAGCGCGACAGCGTGACGATCTGTGAAGGAGAGAGTTACTGGTGGCATGAAGCGTACCGCACAGGACCTGTCGGGGAAAACCGTTTCAAAGACGGT
>CADBVL010000014.1:18784-40998 GCA_902798015.1 uncultured Bacteroidales bacterium | reverse complement strand
CCTCTTCGTGAAAGAGAAACCGACAGTGACCATCGGAACGATCGCCATGACTTGTGACGAAGCGAACGAGATACGTATTCCTTTCTCGGCAGTGAAAGGTGATCCGGATCAGTTTGACATCGACATCGTTGGAAATCATTTTACCGGTACGCTGGATATCGTAGGCACCGACACCGCGTTTGTCTTCTCTCCGACAACGATGGAGGCGGGCGACTACACCGCGCATGTGACGGTTGGTGAGACGGATGTCCCGTGTACATCCATGGTGGATATTCACTTCACCATCGCCCTCTCGGGTCAGATGTACAGCAAGTGGACCGATGTGCTGTTCATCGGCAACAAGGAAGGCCGTTTCACCTCTTACCAATGGTTTGCGGACGGCGTAGCGATGAGCGGCGAGAGTTTGCAGCATCTTTATGACCCGAAGGGTCTGAGCGGTTCGACTATCCTGTATCACTGCCGCCTGACGACCACCGACGGCAAAACGTTGTACACTTGTCCGCAGACGTTCGACGATGTGACTCCGAGCCGTACGGTTGATACCACGCCTAACAAGGTGAAAGCAACTACGTTGTATGACACCATGGGCCGCGTCATCAAAGGCACGCCGCATAATGGTATCTACATTGTCATGGAGGAATTAGAGAACGGCGAGATACGTACACACAAAATAACCGTCTATGAGTAAACCTATCTTACCGGCGTTGGCCGTCGACGCAGCATGTAGCGGCAACCCCGGGGTGATGGAATTCCGAGGGGTAATAGCTGACACAGGCACCGAGGTTTTTCACCGCGGGCCGTTTGAGCAAGGCACGAATAATATCGGCGAGTTTCTGGCACTCGTGTTAGGGCTGGCGTATATCAAGAAGTATAATCTCAATTGGGTCATCTATACGGATAGCGTCACCGCATTGGCATGGGTGCGCGAGAAACGATGCAAGACAAAGATCGAATGGAATGCCAAGAACCAGGATCTTTTCTTCATGGTGCGCAAAGCCGAACTATGGCTGCATGACAACACCTGGACCACGCCTATTTACAAATGGGACACGAAGGCTTGGGGGGAAATTCCCGCTGACTTCGGGAGGAAGTGAGGTGAAAGGTGAAAGCGTAAAAGGGGTTTTTGACAAAGACAGATTGCAAAAATAAGATTTTTGAACGAATTATTTGCATACTTGCGAAAAAAGCAGTACCTTTGCGCCGCAAAGGTCAAAAGAAAACAAACAAACATACAAACAAATCAATTAATAAATCAATTAACAATTATGACAAAAGTAGCAATTAACGGTTTCGGCCGTATTGGTCGTCTGGCATTCCGTCAGATGTTCGAAGCTGAGGGTTATGAGGTAGTTGCAATCAACGACCTGACCAGCCCGAAAATGTTGGCACACCTTCTGAAATACGACACCGCTCAGGGTGGTTTCGCAGGTAAGTTCGGTGAGGGCAAGCACACTGTAGCATTCAAGGATGCTGTTCTCGCAGAGGACGGTAAGACCGTTGTAACTCCGGGTTCGATCACCGTTGACGGCAAGGAGATCACTATCTATGCTAAGCCGAACGCAGCTGAACTGCCGTGGGGCGAGCTGGGCATCGACGTAGTTCTTGAGTGCACCGGTTTCTACACCAGCAAAGCTAAAGCTGAGGCACATATCCAGGCCGGCGCAAAGAAAGTTGTTATCTCTGCTCCTGCAGGAAACGACCTTCCGACCATCGTTTACAACGTTAACCACAAGACCCTGACTCCGGCAGACAAAGTTATCTCCGCAGCTTCTTGTACGACCAACTGCCTCGCTCCGATGGCAGCAGCTCTTCACAAATACGCTCCGATCCAGAGCGGTATCATGAGCACTATCCACGCTTACACCGGCGACCAGATGATTCTCGACGGTCCGCAACGTAAGGGTGACCTCCGTCGTAGCCGTGCAGGTGCTCAGAACATCGTTCCGAACAGCACCGGTGCTGCAAAAGCTATCGGTCTCGTTATTCCGGAGCTGAACGGCAAGTTGATCGGTAGCGCACAGCGCGTTCCGACTCCTACGGGTTCGACCACTATTCTCGTTGCTGTTGTTAAGGGTAAAGACATCACCAAAGAGGGCATCAACGCAGCAATGAAGGCTGCTCAGACCGAGAGTTTCGGTTATACCGAGGATGAGATCGTTTCCAGCGATGTAATCGGTATGAAGTTCGGTTCGCTCTTCGATGCTACCCAGACCATGGTAGCTAAGATCGACGAGGATACCTATCAGGTACAGGTAGTTAGCTGGTACGACAACGAGAACAGCTACACCAGCCAGATGGTACGTACGATCAAGTACCTCGCAGAGCTGAAGTAAGTTTAATCTTCGAGTTACATCGGAGACCCCAAACAAAAACAGACGTCCGACGGGCGTCTGTTTTTATTATACGCACATGTGCGCATGTATTCAATAAGGAGTGGAGGCGCCGGAGTTGGCATCCGTTTCTTGAGTTTTGGCTTTCGTCTCTTGACCCGCTGGTTCCTTTACGGTTGCTGGTTTGTTTATTTTTTCGAAAGCTTTCAACAATGTCGGGACATCCGTCTTGTTGGCGTCATAGGTGACGGTGACGGTTTTTGTTTTAAGATCACAGACGAGGTCCTTGACACCTTTCTCGAAGGCGATATTCTTCATGACCTTATCGCAACATCCCTGGCAATGCAGGTCGCAAGAGAGGACCACTGTCTGGCGGTTAGATTGTTTTGCCGAAAGGGACAAAGGAACAAAGTACAAAGTACAAAGAATAATAAAAAGATATTTACGCATAGTTGTATAGAGGATTAGAGGATTAGGGAGCCGATCTGATAGACGAGGAAGGATATAAACCAGGCGAGGAAGAGGGAATGAAATACTGTGAACCACGCCCATTGTCTGCCCGCCTCGCGTCGAAGCGTCATGACTGTTGCTACACAAGGGAAATAGAGGAGCACGAAGAGCATGAAACAGAAGGCAGTCAGCGGTGTAAAGCCTGCAGCCGAGATGTCTCCTCCATAAAGGATAGCGAGTGTGGATACAATGGCTTCCTTTGCCGGCAGTCCCGTGATGAGACATACGGACATCTTCCAGTCGAAGCCTAAAGGCTCCATGAGGGGTGAGATGAACTGACCGATAGAAGCGAGATAGGAGTGCTCGAGGTCATTCAGGTCTTGCGTCGGGAAATACTCGAGTGCCCAGATGATGACGGATGCCCAGAGAATGACCGTACATATCTTCTGGAGGTAATCCGCTACACGCTCCCAGATATGTGCTGCGGCGATGCGTAACTTAGGCATCTTGAATACCGGCAACTCATTGACCGTGTCGTCCGCCTCCTGCCGGAACCATCTCGTGCGTTTCATCACCAAAGCAAAGAGCACGGATAGACATATTCCTATAGCGTACAGGGAGATCATGACGAGGGCTTTATGGTCTTCGAAAAAGGCATTAACAAAAAGCATGTACACCGGCAGGCGTGCGGAACAAGACATGAACGGCACCATGAGCATGGTGAGCACACGGTCCTTCGGATTCTGTATGTCGCGCGCCGCCATGATTGCCGGCACATTGCATCCGAAACCCATGAGCATAGGGACGAAACTACGTCCATGCAGCCCGATTCGGTGCATGATGGCATCCATGATATACGCCTCGCGGGCCATGTATCCGGAGTCCTCCATGAGTGAGATGAAGAAGAAAAGGATGATGATGTTCGGCAGGAACGCCAGTACCGCTCCCACTCCCGCCAACACGCCGTCAATGAGCAGCGAAGACCACCAACTCGGTGTCATCACGTTGCGCAACACGTCGCCCAGCGCATCGATGCCCGTCTCAATCCACTCTTGCGGATAAGCACCGAGGGTAAAGGTACACCAGAAGACGAAATAAAGAATCGCCATCATGATGGGGAATCCGAGCCAAGGGTTCGTCAGCACTTTATCGATGCGTTCCAGTTGCGTCTGGTGCTTGTCGTCTTTCGCGTGCGTGAGCGTCTCCGTCAAAACACCGTGCACGTACGCGCGGTAGGTATCCTCGTCCTCCTGGTCACGCAGGTGATAAATCGGGTGCGCAGTAGAGGCGGGTTTATGAATGGTGCGCTCTATGATGTCCAAGCATTCCTGCAAGCCGTAGTTCAACTGCACCGACACGCGGCAGGTAGGTACACCGATCAGTTGCTCCAGTTTGGGAATGTCGAGCGAGTGGTCCGTTTGTTGCAACAAGTCATAGCGTCCGATAGCCAAGACTATCTTCTCCTGCTCATCGATGATATGTGGCGTGAGCATCAACGATTCCTCCAACCGAGTAGCGTCCACCACCTGCAACACCACGTCATAGGTATGTCCGTGCAGTTCATCGGGGTGATGCACCTCAACGAACTCAATGTCATGGGTCTTGGACATCGCTTGCAGGGATTTCGCCAACGAACTCTTCCCGCTCTGCGGCAAACCAATGACAGCTATTTTATGCAGTTCACTCATTTCGCTCAATTTTGCGCTGCAAAATTACTGCTATTTTTTGACATACACAATACCTATTTGTTGGTATTTGATTTATAACGAACTGAGTGTTTGGCAGAGCCAGCGGTAACAGCGTTCAGTAGATGGGATGGAGAGGCGTTCCTGCGGGGAGTGAACGCCATACATCTGCGGGCCGATTGATACCATGTCGAGGTACGGGTATTTCTCAAGGAATAATCCGCACTCCAGTCCGGCATGAATCGCCAACACTTTGGGTTCCGTTTTGAAGAGGTCTATATATGCTTTCTTCACTACCGCGAGCAGCGGCGAGTTGGGATTCGGTGCCCATCCGGGATAACCATCGCCGTGAGTAACTTCATCACAAGCCAGAGAGAGGGCCTGCTCCACCGCCCATTTGAGATGATGTTTTGCGGACTCTTTGGATGAGCGCTGGGAGGTGTTTATTTCTATATAACCTTCTTTCATTTTGATGGATGCGAGGTTGGTGGATGTCTCGACGAGTCCAGGCATGTCTTGACTCATGGCGATCATGCCATGCGGACATTCGCAGAGCGCCATAATGAGGCGATAAGCCTTGTCGGCAGGGATGAAGGTCTCGGGCATGTCGGTCGTCTCGAGATCCAGGCGCATGTCTTTTTCGACTTCACCGAAGACACCTTCC
This sequence comes from uncultured Bacteroidales bacterium, assembly GCA_902798015.1. Classification (GTDB taxonomy): domain Bacteria; phylum Bacteroidota; class Bacteroidia; order Bacteroidales; family Paludibacteraceae; genus Colicola. The sequence goes on along the minus strand of CADBVL010000014.1, from coordinate 35,869 downwards.
ATCTGCGCAACGAAATGGTTCCACTCTATACGAATCTGCTCTTTGTATTCCATAGGGATAGTGATGACGACTTCCGCTTCGCGGGCAATCGCATTGCGAAGGTTACCGCCATTGATAGAGGCGAGTTGCAGCTCAGTCTGCGGCCATATACGCGCGAGGAACCAGACAAGGATCTGGTTGGCGTTGGCGCGACCTTTGTTAATATCATCGCCGGAGTGACCGCCCAATAAGCCATAAACCTTCAGTTTAATGGCGATTTGTGATTTGAGATTTGAAATTTGTGATTTGTCAAGCGGTTCATAGTGCATCTTGGCGAGGGTGTCGATACCTCCGGCACAACCGATGAATATCTGGCCGTCGTCTTCGGAGTCGAGGTTGATGAGTCGTTTGGAACGAAGCATTCCGTCTTTCAGTTTCATCGCGCCGGTGAGTCCTGTCTCTTCATCTACTGTGAATAGACATTCGATAGCCGGGTGTTGAAGTTCGGGATCGGTGATAGCTGCCAGCGCCATAGAGATACCTATTCCGTCATCTCCTCCGAGGGTAGTGCCTTTGGCTTTAAGCCATTCGCCGTCAATATAGGTCTGAATAGGATCTTTGAGAAAGTCATGCTGCACATTGCCGTCTTTCTCCGCTACCATGTCCATGTGCGCTTGAAGGATGACGCCTTCATGGTCTTCGTATCCCGGTGTGGCAGGAACGCGCATGATAACATTCATGGCCTCGTCCGCCACGCACTCAATATGATGGGTTGCTGCGAAATCCTGCAACCATTTACTAATCTGTTCCTCATGCTTAGAGGGTCTCGGTACTTTGCATATCTCTGCAAAGATGTCAAACACTTTGTGGGTCATATTTCAGTCGTTTTAGTTGTCTATTAAATCGGATATGGAAAAAGACGGCAGGGATGGCGAGCGCGATGATGAACGCTATCCACATACCCTTTGCGCCGAGTTCGAAATAAAAGGTAAGCGCCAGTCCAAGCGGCAAAGCAATGCCGATATAAGATACGAGGGCTATACGCATTGGTACACGTACATCCTGTATGCCGCGAAGCATCGCCGCGCCGATACACTGGAGTCCGTCCGCATATTGGAACAGACCACCGATGAGTAACAGCGTAGAGGCAATTGACATGACCTCCGGGTCATTGGTGAAGATATACGGGATATAGTGTCGTCCGAAGATCATGATTGCTGCTCCGATGGTATTCATCAGTAGGCACAGATGCACGGAGGCATGACTCGCCATGCGTACCGCCTTCAAATCTCCTTTCCCTAATTGATGCGAGACACGGATGGTAGTAGCCGATCCTATACCCAAGGCGAGCATGAAGGTCAAGTCACACATCTGGTTGGCTATATGATGTGCTGCGAGTGCCTCTTTGCTGATCCATCCGATGATGACGAAGGACGCCGTGAAGAGAAAGGCCTCCGAGAAGGACTGCAAACCGATAGGCGTACCGATAGCAATCAGGTGCTCCACTTCACGCCGTGTTACCATCCACCGGCGGGCGGTAGTAAGATAACGACGCCACTCGGTCTTGCAGATCATCGCCACAAAGAAAAGGACCGGCATGATAAGTCGCGTAATAAGCGTCGCCCACCCGGCGCCTTCTGCACCCATCGGTTGAAAGCCCCAATGGCCGAAGATAAACACCCAGTTGAGAACAATATTGAGGAGGTTACATCCAACCGTAATAATCATCGCCACAAAGGTATTCCCGAGTCCCTCCAGAAACTGCCTGAAAAAGCAGAAAAGGAGGAAGGGAATGATGGAGAGCACTATTAATATATAGTACGGGCGCGCGCACGAGACAACTTCGGGTTCCTGCCCAAACTGGTCCAAATAAGGAATGCAGGGAGCGAGAAGTAGCAAAGACAAGGTACAAACCAAGGCGGTGAAGACCAGTCCGTTGACTACATAGGAAGCAATCTGCTCATGTTTATGAGCAATCTCTTCGTCCGATGTCCCTTCAGCGAGCAAGCTTTCCAAGCGTCCGTGTACTTGTCCAACGAGCGGCGTGATCCCCATAACCGCGCCCATAGAGAAGACCATGACGGTAAAGAAAATGGCATTGGAGAAGGAGACGGCCGCCAAGTCCGCCGTGCTGTAATGCCCCACCATGATTGAATCCGCCAAGCCCACCAATGCCGCTCCGAACTGGGTCAGCATGACTGGGAACGCCACCTTCAGGTTGCGCTTGTAATACGGCCAATATGCGGAAAACGAGTACATTTCGGGCACAAAGTTACAACTTTTTTTGCGTATATCAAAAACTTTTTGTAATTTTGCGGCATAAAACACCAAATACCATGCGAAAAAGTTTCTTTATCTTATTTACAGTACTCGCTTTATGTGCTTGCCAGCGTTCTGCCGTACATGTCATTCGTGCCACGACAGAGGCACTGCCTATTGATGCCTCGTTGGATGCGATACAAGACACCGATTACATAGCCCAGCTTGCCCCGTCAAAGGCAGCCTTGGAGCGCGAGATGAATGTGCAGATCGGTTATGCGCCGGAACGATTGTGGGTGAACTCTCCCGAGTGCCCGATGCTTAACTGGGCGAGCGATGCCTTATGGGAGGCGGCGAAGAAAGTGTATGACGGTCGGGTGGACATCGCTATCGTCAACATGGGCGGCATGCGTTGCGAATGGCCGGCAGGACCGATCACCAAAGGAAATGTGTTCGAACTCATGCCGTTTGATAACCAATTAGTCGTTCTGACATTGAAAGGCCGCGATGTGATTGAGCTATGCGAGTCCTTCGCCCGATATGGAGGACAGGGTGTTGCCGGCATGCGCGTGAAGACCATAGACGAGCATTTAGCGGATGTACAAATAGCAGGCAAGCCTGTTGATCCGGACGCATTATACACAGTAGCTACCAGCGACTACTTAGCCGGCGGAACGGATCACATGGATGCTTTGACGCATTATGTGGAATATTGGAATAGCGAATTGCTGATTCGGGAGTTGTATTTAGAGGCTGTTCGTGAGCAGGACACCATCCGCTCCGCAGTGGATGGACGCATGACCATGTTGCCATAGTGGCAAGTTATGCTCTACATGCCCGAAAGGTGCATCGAAGACAACGGGGTAGTCGCAGTCGGCGACTGCCTCTTTTATTGTCTCATAGACCGTTTGTTGCATTAACGGGTCTTCTTCGCAGTCAGTGAACTGTCCGACGATTAGTCCGCTCAGATGAGCCAACACCCCGCTCATCCGAAGGTTACGAATCATGCGGTCAATATGATAATGACGCTCACCGATGTCTTCTATCAGAAGGATAGGAAACTGGTAACTGAACTTAGCGAGGCCAAAGGGTGTGCCCTGAAGGCCGTAGAGGACTGATAAGTTTCCTCCGACGACAGGCGCATATGCCTCGCCGAATCGGTTAAGAGAATGGTTCGATAATCGGTACTCGAGTTTCTCACCCGCAAGGGCTTTGCGGAAAAATTGTATCTCCTCACTCTCTTCCGATAAAGTGGCTATGTGCTTGCACATGATGCCATGAAGAGAGGGTTGTTGCACGAGACCTGCCGCCTGATGCAAGGCAGTGATATCACTGAAACCTATAATAGGTTTAGTAATCGGAGGAACACGGTCGATAATCCGTTGGAGTCCATAACCGCCGCGCGTACAAAGGATGGCATCGACAGACGGATCTTGGAGCGCAGCGATGATATCGGACAGCCGGTCTTCATCCCTTCCTGCGAACCGTCCCCACACGTCACGCGTGTGTACACCCTCGCTCACTATATACCCCCACCCGCGTAGGCGAGTGACAGCCCCGTCGATATACGAGGGGTCTATCACGCCTGAGGGGGATATAATACGAATATGGGTCATTTTTTACATCTCCGGAGCTCCCTCACGAAGCACACGCGCGATGATCTCCACGGCCTCATCGATGACCGGCTCAGTATGGGTAGCCATGAGCGTAGTACGCAACAGACATTCGCCCTCTACGCACGCAGGCGCCATAACCGGATTCACATACACGCCCTCATCGAACATCTTCTTGCCGTAATAGAGGGTATCCAGTGTCTTATAGGTGAAGATCGGCACGATAGGTGTCGGTGCCTCGATAATCTTCACACCGGCTTTGATGAGTTGTTTCTGGAAATACTTCGCGATATTCATCAAGCGCTCTGGACGCTGAGGATCAAGGATGAGCTGATGCAGTGCCTCGAGTGCGGTAGCAGCCGAACAGGGAGTGATGGAAGCGGAGAAGATGAACGGACGGCTCACATGGCGCAACCAGTCAGCTACGCGGTGTGAAGTCAGCATACATCCTCCGATAGACGCAAGAGACTTGGAGAAGGTAAGCATGGTGATGTCCACTTTGTCGGTCAAGCCGAAGTGCGCAGCAGTACCACGACCTCCCGGGCCTAAGACACCGAAACCATGAGCATCATCCACCATTACACGTGCTCCATATTTCTCTGCCAATGCGCATATCTCCGGCAGTTTGCAGATGTCGCCGCGCATAGAGAACACACCATCGGTGATGATTAACTTACCGGCATTCTCAGGAATAGACTTGAGTTGGCGCTCGAGGTCCTCCATGTCCGAGTGACGATAACGGAGCACTTTGGCATAACTCAAACGACAAGCATCGTAAATAGACGCGTGATTCTCGCGGTCATTGAGGATATAATCATCCTTACCGGCAATAGCAGAGATGATGGCGAGATTGGTCTGGAAGCCCGTCGACACGGTCATTGCCTCCTCGTAACCAGTGAATGCAGCTATCTCGCGCTCGAGTTGCAAATGCAGATCCAGCGTACCATTGAGGAAACGGCTACCGCTCACACCCGTGCCGTATTTGTCCAGCGCTTCGTGTCCGGCCTTGATTACCGCTTCGTTCTCCGTGAAGCCCAGATAGTTGTTACTACCGAGCATGATCACACGGTGGTTCTCCATTTGCACGATCGGCGCCTGACGGCTCTCCAACTCGTGGAAATAAGGATAGATACCTAATTTGCGAACGTACTTGAGGGTCTCAAAGTGATCGCATTTTTCAAATAGATCCATAAAGGAATGTACGTTTTATGGTTTATAGATTTAAAGGACGTTGAGGTCCTTAAGGATTGCGGTGGTCTTACGAACGGCTGCCTCGGACTCATGAAGTTTAGCGCGCTCTTCGTCGCTAATGTTGAGCTCCAGAATCTTCTCTATACCGTTCTTACCAATGATACAAGGTACACCGATAGTGATGTCCTTCATTCCGTACTCGCCTTCAAGAGCAGCAGAGCAAGGTATCATCTTCTTCTGATCCTTGATAATCGCCTCAGCTACCGATGCAGCCGCAGCACCCGGAGCCATCCATGCACTCGTGCCGAGCAAGCCCGTCAGCGTAGCGCCGCCAACCATGGTCGATTTAACGACATTCTCCAACTCTTCCGGACTCAGGAACTCCGAAACATTGATACCTTTATAGGTTGTGTAACTGGTCAGAGGAATCATCGTTGTGTCGCCGTGGCCGCCGATTACGAAACCATCCACGTCATTCGCATTGCACTTCAAAGCCTGGCTCAAGAAGTATTTTAGACGGGCGCTATCCAACGCGCCACCCATGCCAATGACACGGTTACGCGGCAACTTCAGTGCGTGAAGCGTCAGATAAGCCATCGTATCCATCGGGTTGGAAACCACCACAAGAATAGCATTCGGGCTGTATTTGAGCACCTGGTCACAAACGGACTTCACGATACCGGCATTCACGCCAATCAACTCCTCGCGGGTCATACCCGGTTTGCGGGGAAGACCGGAAGTAATGATCACTACATCCGAACCCGCAGTACGGCTGTAATCATTGGTAACACCCTCTACAACGGTGTCGAAACCCATGAGTTGGGCCGTTTGCATGATATCCATGGCTTTGCCCTCAGCAAAACCCTCTTTGATGTCGATCAGACATACCTCGTTAGCCACCTCATTGACGGCCAACACATTAGCGCACGTAGCTCCTACGTTTCCTGCGCCTACAACTGTAACTTTAGACATAATTGTATAGAATTTTTAGATATTGTTCGCTATGTATTTCTTGACTTAATTTACTAAAACTTTAGTAAAAAGCGTGCAAAGGTACAAATATTTTTGGATTTATGCAAGTTTTTTAAGAATAAATGCATTTTTTTCTTTGTTTTGTTGAAAAAAAGTAGTACCTTTGCACACGATTTTAAATTGGCGTAATATGTATCATACGAAACATACAGCGAAAATGAAAGCCTGGTTGACAGGATTATGGATGCTGATAGCGATGCCGTTAATGGCTGATGATGTCGTGTATCTGACCACGGAACAATTCCGCGAGCGCATTTTTGACTACAAGACCGAAAAAGACTGGAATTACAAAGGCGACAAACCCTGCGTAATTGATTTCTACACGACCTGGTGCGGTCCCTGCAAGCGCCTGGCGCCTATCATGGAAGAGATGAGTCAGAAATACTGCGATCAGGTGGTGTTCTACAAAGCGGACACGGAGCGCGAACGCGAGTTAGCATATATCTTCGGAATCAACTCCATTCCGCAAGTATTGTATATCCCGACAGAAGGTAAACCCATGTTATTGAAAGGGCTCTATCCAAAAGACGATATTGTACGCATCATTGACGAGTTTTTGTTAGGAAAGAAGGAGGCGAAGTAACAATGCAAGTAGAACTCGTATTACTCATATTATCATTACTTTTCTTCATTAGTATCTTTGCCGATAAGATCGGTTATAAATTCGGCGTTCCGGCCTTGTTACTCTTCCTCATTGTCGGTATGCTATTCGGCCCCCACGGTATCGGGGGGCTCTTCGGCGATCCGGGCGGTATTGCCATCAAGACGAGCACGGCGGAAGCGCTGAGTACCTTGGCGATGTGTATCATCCTTTTCTCGGGTGGTATGGATACGAAGCTGAGTGACATCAAGTCGGTATTAGCACCGGGTATTACTTTAGCCACCCTGGGAGTCCTTCTCACTTGCGCTATCACGGGCGTACTCATTTATTATATTTTCGGCTGGATACAAGCAGTGACGACACTCTCCATATGGTTCTCATTGTTGATGGCGGCTACCATGTCGAGTACCGACAGCGCGAGTGTCTTCTCTATTTTACGCACCCATGGAATCGGGCTAAAACATGACCTGAGGCCGCTATTGGAGTTAGAGTCCGGTGCGAACGATCCGATGGCGTATGTGCTGACAACGACGCTTATCGGGGTGGTGATTAAATTACAGACCTTCGTGGGCTTGACAGAGCCCGTAGAAGCTCTACCTATTATCCAAACGATTGTTATCCAACTCGTCATGGGTACGGTTATCGGTTTGGCTTTTGGTTTGGGGCTGGTGGCGCTGATGCGACGCGTGAAGTTAGGCAACGAAGCCCTCTACCCGGTCATGGTACTGACGGCTTGTATCTTCATTTTTTCCATCACTTACTACCTTCAAGGCAACACCTACCTCGCGGTATATGTAGGAGGTCTGGTTATCGGCAACAACAAGTTTACGCGCAAGCGGCAGACGAAGTCTTTCTTCAATGGCCTGACTTGGCTCAGCCAGTTAATGATGTTCCTCATGTTAGGTCTTATGGTGGAGCCGAAGGAGTTATTGGACTATCATGTATGGCTGCCTTGTCTGATTATCAGCATTGTGATGATCTTCATCTCGCGACCGCTGGCCGTATGGCTCTGTATGCTTCCTTTCCCGCAATACCATCAGCGGGACAAGATCCTGCTGAGTTGGGTTGGCCTAAAAGGAGCCGTACCCATCATCTTTGCGGTGATGTGCAAAGCGAGCGGAGTTCCCTATGCCGACTTGCTCTTTAATGTCGTCTTCCTTTGCACCCTCATCTCGCTACTCGTACAAGGAACGACCATCACACTGGTGGCAAAAAAACTGAAGTTAGACACCCCGCCGGAGGAACAGCGCACCTTGGAACATTTCGACATGGACCTGCCGGATGAGATCCAGTCTTCAGCCCGCGAAGTAGAGGTGACAGAGAAACTCCTTGACAAAGGTAATACCTTGCGCGACATTTCTATTCCTCCGCGCACGCTCATCATCATGGTACGCAGAGGAGAAGACTTCTTTATCCCTACCGGCGCCAGCCGATTGGAAGTGGGAGACCAGTTGCTTGTCATTCGCGACAAAGATGCGGAGGCTTCGTATAAACAGATGGCTAACGAGGCGGAAGAAGAGGCATTATGGCGGGCAGAGATGAGGGAAAAAGCCAGAACACGCTGGCTTCGCGCTACACAGTGGATGAGAAAAAAGTGAGAAAATTTGAAATTGGACATTCTATAATTATGGCAAAAACAACAGTTTTTTTAACCGGTGCTACCGGTACGATGGGCTACGCAGGCATGACGGAAATCTTGCGGTATCCGGACAAGTACGAACTCCGTATTCTCGCTCGTCCGAGTAAGAAAAACAAAGAGTTACTCGCTCCCCTTCTGGAGCAGCACAAGGCCCCGCACGTCATCTGGGGTGACCTCACCAACTACGAAGATGTACTGAAAGGGGTCTCAGGTGCTGATATCGTATTGCACGTAGGAGGCATGGTATCGCCGCAGGCGGACTATCGTCCAAAGGCGACCTTGCGCACAAATATCACTGCCGCAAAGAACATCACCAAAGCAGTGTTGGCACAACCGGAAGACCAACAACCGAAAGTGGTGTATATCGGCTCTGTTGCGCAGATGGGTGACCGGCGTGAGCCTCTCCATTGGGGACGCGCAGGTGATCCAATCTGTGTATCGGCATATGACCATTATGGTCTGACCAAAGCGCAAGCGGAACGCATCATCACCGACTCGGGCATCAAGACTTGGGCCAGTCTGCGGCAATCAGGCATCTTGTATCCGGCCATCTTGAAGAACTTTGACCCCATCATGTTCCACGTACCCATCCGCGGCGTATTGGAGTGGGCAACAGTAGAGGATAGCGGTCGCCTTCTGGAGCGCGTGTGCCGTCCCGACGTACCGGAAGAATTCTGGAAAAACTATTATAATATCGGTTCCGGTAAGGAATACCGTCTGTCGAACTACGAGTTCGAGTGTCTGATTTTGGAAGCCGTAGGCTGTCCGAAACCCGAGAAGATATTCAATGCCAATTGGTTCACTACCCGTAATTTCCACGGTATGTGGTATATTGACGGTGATCGTCTGGAAGACTTGCTGCATTTCCGCGCCAATGTACCGGTGAAGGAATATTTCGCCAAGATGGCACAGGCTAAATCACTTCCCGGCGGCATCAAGTTCGCAGCCAAGACCCGCATCGCCAAACTCTTCCCCCACTGCGTAAAAGCAGCTATGTGGTTCATGGCCAACAGCAAAGAGCATGGCACACAATGGTGGATCAAGAATAATATTGAACCGCGCATACACGCGTATTACGGCAGTCTCGAGGCATACAAAGCCATTCCTGACTGGGAGCATTTTGATGTAAGTCACAATAGCGAAGAGATTGTCAAACTGGATCACGGCTACGACGAATCCAAGCCGCTGAGTGAACTGACCCTCAAAGACATGCAAGCCGCAGCTGCTTTCCGCGGAGGCAAATGCCTGAGCAAGAAGATGACAAAGGGTGATTTAGACACGCAGCTCGAATGGGAAGATGCGAACGGCAATACCTTCAAAGCATCGCCACGTCTGATCTTACTCGGCGGTCACTGGTCTCCTTTCGATATGCCGTATCCGTATGCGCACGAGCCGAAAGAGCAACAAGTGCCGTGGCACTGGGATCGCGTAGCAAAACAAAATCCGTTCTTCGCACAATTATGGGCACCGCTGCATGATGCAGAGGAAGACAATGTCTTCGGCCCGGAGATTTTCGAAGGCTGGGAGAAGTAAGGGATTAGCGATTAACGGTTAGCGGATGTATTTTGACGAGTTAGCATTATCGGACGAGGTATTGGATGCCTTATGGGACATGCATTTTGACGAATGCACGCCCGTTCAGGCAGAGACTATACCGGTTATTCTGGACCGGCGCGACGTAATCTCGTGCGCCCAGACAGGTACCGGTAAAACGGCGGCATATATATTGCCGCTGCTGACGAATTTGGCATTTGATGACCATGACCCGAACAAACTGAACGCCATCATCATGGCTCCTACGCGTGAGTTGGCGCAACAGATCGACCAACAGATGGAGGGTTTCGGTTTTTACGTGCCCTTTTCTTCTGTTGCTATCTACGGCGGAAAAGATACCAACGGCTCATGGGGAAACCAAGTAAGCGGGTTGCAAAAAGGTGCCGACATCGTCATCGCCACACCGGGACGGTTGCTAAGTCAGATGAACATCTACAACGTCGATTTCTCCGGCGTGAAATACTTTATCTTGGACGAAGCGGATCGCATGCTTGATATGGGTTTTTACGATGATATCATGACCATCGTCAAGCGGTTGCCCGCAGACAGGCAGACCATCATGTTCTCTGCTACCATGCCGCCGAAAATTCGTCAGATGGCGAAAGCCATCATGCATGATCCGGTTGAGGTACAGATTGCCGTTTCCCGTCCTCCGGAGACTATTCATCAGATGTGTGCGCGGCTCTTTGAGGCGCAGAAACCCGGATTTATCCAACTGGCGCTGCAAGGTAAAGGGCTCAAGAAAGTAATCATCTTTGCCGGCAAGAAACAACGGGTGAAGGACTTGGCACGGGCGCTGCGCACGCTGAAGATTGACGCCAGGGCAATGCACAGCGACCTGGAGCAGAACGAACGAGACCAAGTGATGCTCGATTTCAGAAACGGAAAGGTGGATGTGTTGGTGGCGACGGATGTCGTGTCGCGTGGTATTGACGTGACGGATGTGCCGCTGGTAATCAACTACGACGTGCCGCATGATGCCGAAGACTACGTGCATCGTATCGGTCGTACAGCCCGCGCAGAGAACAGCGGCGAAGCCATCACACTCGTCTCGCCGGACGATGCGCGTTATTGGCTACGCATCGAGCAATTCCTAAAAAAAGAAATAGAGAAAATACCGCTGCCTGAAGCTCTCGGCGAAGGACCTAAAGATGACGTATACGCCATTCGTTCGGGTAAAGGTTATTCTGCCGGTTCCCGACATTTTTCGCGAAACCGAGCGGCACACCCTCGTAAGTCACGAGGAGCAAACCGAGGGGCACATCGGTAAGAGTTAAGGCCTCGGTACGCAGGTAAGACAAAGCCTGTTCGCGGGTCAAGGACACACATGGAAAGGCTTCCTTACGGAAGTCTTTCGTCATACTCAGACTATGCTGTGGCGCGATTCCTTTGCCACGCTCCTCGCCCAAACCGAAACCCGTAGAGATACACGTCAACTGGGTAGAGAACCAATCGATGATCTCCTTGTATTTGAGCGGATAAGCAGTAGCAAAACGGTCGGAGTAACGGATAGCCCAGTTGTCAGGATGTTGAAGCCATGAACGCATCACCGGAAGATACTCTGGATGCGGCATAGCAGTCTCTTTCTTCGGGGCCTTGATCTTCGCCGGTTGAAGCGGCTCGTTGTTCTTCCGCAGCGCGCAGAGATAGAAGCCTTCACCTTTGGTCTTATGCGGATAAAAGTGGTAACCTACCGTCCCCTCTACGATGCCCCACGACGGGTCATAATCAATCGGCAACACTTCTGCACCGAGACTCTCTGCCATCCATTCGACGTTTTTCTCGTTCTCCTCCTCGTTGAACGTACAGGTAGAATAGAGCAGCACACCACCCGGTTTGAGTGCATCCCACACATCCATCAGGATGGAACGCTGCCGCTCCGCACACTGACGTACCGCTTGCAGACTCCACTCACTGCGTGCCTGTTCGTCCTTGCGGAACATACCCTCTCCCGAACACGGAGCATCTACAACAATACAGTCGAAGATATGCTTGCAGCGCTCTCCGTATTCGGCAGCGGTATTATGCGTGACTACAGTGTTGCCGTTCCCCCATTTCTGGATATTCTCGCTAAGGATAAACACACGTTGACGCGCCACTTCGTTACTCAGGAGCAATCCATCCTGACCGAGGTATTCACTGATGAGCGTGGACTTGCCGCCCGGAGCCGCACAGAGGTCCAGCACTATAGACGAAGGATCGACATATTGTTCGAGAGCCTGCTGGATAAACATTGACGATGCTTCCTGCACATAATAACAACCGGCATGGAAAAGGGGATCCAAGGTGAACTGCGGACGCTCAGAAAGATAATAACCGTCAATGTGCCACGGCACCTCATCCGTGTCGCACTCAAAAGTCAAAACATCCAGTTTGGAATTGAGGCGTATAGACGTTACGGGCGCCGTCTCCAGCGCCCGTAACAGCAGTTCTGCTTCATTGCCCAGCTGCTGTCGCATACTTTCTATGAAATCAACGGGCAGCATAAAATATGTACCGCGAGTGGGACTTGAACCCACACAGCCATCACTGGCCAAAGGATTTTAAGTCCTTCGTGTCTACCGATTCCACCATCGCGGCATGATTTCTCTCAAAATCGGCTGCAAAGGTACTGCTTTTTTATGATATATGCAAGTTTTTGCGTAAAAATGTGTAAAAATTTCCATTAGACAACAAAAGTTTAGTATATGTATCAAAAAACTTTGTTTTTTCTTGTTCATGTAAAAAAAAAGTTGTATCTTTGCGCCCAAATCGTTTAAAACAAACAATGAGAGTACTTCTGATTAATGGTTCGCCCCGTCGTGAGGGAAACACATTTCTTGCATTGAGCGAGATTGCTAAGGTATTAAAACAAGAAGGTATCGAGACTGAAATCGTGGGTATTGGCACGCGCGCAGTGCGCGGATGTATTGCATGCGGGAAATGTAAAGAGATTGGAGGGAATCGCTGTATTTTCGAGGATGATATCTGCAATGACATCTCCACCCGTATGGCAGAATGCGATGGCGTGATTGTAGGTTCGCCGGTCTATTACGGGCAGCCGAACGGAACGGTGCTCTCATTAATCCAAAGGATGTTTTATTCAGCGGGCAAGTATTTCGAAGGCAAGCCAGCCGCAGCAGTAGCGGTATGTAGGAGAGGCGGTGCCACAGCTGCTTTTCAGGCGTTACAGATGCCTTTTCAGATGATGAACATGCCGTTGGTTACATCCCAATATTGGAATATTGTATATGGTCGTGAAGCAGGTCAGGCGGCATTGGATGCCGAAGGTTTGCAGACCATGCGCACTTTAGCGCGAAATATGGCATATCTATTAAAAGCCACGGAAGGCAAGGAACGCCCCGAGGCAGAGCCGCGTCAATGGACCCATTTCATTCACTAATCCCCCACTCCCTCTATCATGAAAAAGATTCTCCTCTTATTCGCTATTTTTTTCGCTATCCCCCTTGCATGGGGAGCAGATGTTACGTTGTTCTCTACAGACTTCAGTGATGCCGCTTGGAGTGGAATAACTTCTATTTGCTCTGCTAATAATGCGGATGACGAAACCCATAATGGAATTACATTCCACTCCAACAATTCTACCGCCAAGCCATTCTCTATCAATCAGAGTACCGGCACTATGACTTGGTGTAACAACAACATGGGCAATAAATTTTGGATTGCCATCCCCGTTACTGGCGTCAACGGTAGTATCACTATCACCGTAGCCAACGGCGCATCGGCCACCAGATTTAATTATGTCACCAAACAAGAAACATCAGTCTCGGGCAACCCGGGAGGCGGAGTATCATCTACAAGCGGAGCCCCCTCAGTTGTAACTATTTCTTCCTTAACCGAATCAGCATATGTGGTTTATTTAGGACGTCAAGGTTCAGGAAGTACTACCCTTACATCCATCACGATAACCACTCCCGGTCCTGATTGCTCGGCTACTCAGCCGGGTAGCATCAATAAAGGCACAGTGAGCGGGGGCGTGATTACCTTGACGGCAGGAGGAACTCCGGCAGCAAGTGACACTTGGTATTGGCAATCGGCAGCGGACGGGACAGCTACCGGAGAGCCCGGTGCAACAAAAAATGTAACAGCCGCCGGCACGTATTATATTCGTTCGCATCATAATACAGAGGATTGCTGGAGTGCCGCTACTTCCATAACGGTGACTGCAGAGGATTTCTATACTCCTTGTGAGACGCCGAACATCACCGTGCATCCTAATTCATCAGCCGCCACTTACGACCGCGGCGATGCAGCCGCAGCATTGTCGGTAACGGCTTCGGTATCTGACGGCGGAACGCTCTCGTACCAATGGTACTCCAATACCACGGCAACAAATAGCGGCGGCATATTAATCAGCGGCGCCACTTCCAGTAGTTATACACCTTCCACAACGACCGCCGGAACGCTTTATTACTATTGCGTAGTGACGAACAGTTTGACCGGTCACTCTTCCGTCTCGGCTACTTCGAATATATCGGGAGCCATCACTGTTGAAAGCAGTTGTCCGGGCACGGGTGGAGGAATAGTGTTCGGATGGACACCCAAAACAGGATTAGCTGATGCGAATATCTCTGCCGGCACACATGACCTTCCCGGAGAGTGGTTGGCGTCGTTAACCGGCGGAACTGCACAGTTATACGTCAATTCGGGCGGAAACATGCGCATCAAAAATTCTGAGTTGAACTATAATAGTGGCGATGTTTATATTCACGTGACGTTGGATTGCCCGTTATGGGAAGGCGACATCATTTCGATTACTTCTACCGCTAATGCTAATCAGATAAAAATTACTACCACTGCCGTTAAACCGGGTAGTTCCGGTTCTGTCTTAGCAGCCACCGTCACGCAGGGAACGGATTATATTATTTCATCCGGCAATCCCCTTATCGGAGCAACGGAGTTCTACCTATGGAGGAATAGCAGCAGTACGAATATCGGAACGGTAACGATTACCCGCCCGAAGACCGGTGCAACCTACACGTGGACTTGTCCGACGAGTGTGACGCAAGGTTCTAACACGACTATTTCCGTGGCATCGGATTGCTCCGAACCTGTGACGTTGGCATGGATTAACAGTCCGATTGACGGCGTGAGTTTCAATACCACAACAGGTGAGTTGACGGTAGGGCCTTCTGTTCCGCTGGGCACAACCATTAAGATCAACGCCTCGAATGCGGCGGGTTCATGTGCTGCTACGTCCGAAAACAAAAATATCATTGTTGATTTTCCTGCGCCTATATTCGTTTGGAATTATGATGCAACTGTCAATGCGGGCGCTCGGTATCCTATTTCAGTTACTTCTCCGGATGGTGTGACCATCACATTGACGCTTCTTGATGATCCTGTTCCTGCCGGCATCGCTACGAATATCACTGGCAATAGTGGTACATATGACGTACAGGGCACTTTCCTCGGCACTACGCTTACTTTCCAAGCCAGCTCTGCTGCGACGGGTTCCTTCTGCGCGCACACAGAAACGCGGGTTGTGAACGTGAACACCTGTTTCACGGACAAGATGATATACGTTACTGCCTCTGGATATATCAACGCCGGCGGATCGGCAAAACCAAGGTATTATATCGACCAGGTTAACATCGGTCGTATCTTAAAAGATTTCGGAGGAAGCAGTTCTTCTCCTTCTGCCGAGTCTGCCACGATAGACGGATATAATTTTACATATAAGGTAGGTTCACTTAACGCGATGTGTATCAATCCGTATGTTGACAACGTGGTAAAGGTGCGTATTTACCTTTATGGAAGTGGATCTACAAGAACTGTAACCGGCGTATATTATTCTCCGGAATATTACAATAGCAAAGACAGTTATACCAATATTACTTCCGGTAGCCGCATTGTATACGAGTCCGGCACTTCTTTTGGTTCCAGTAGTACCTATGTAGATATCTATCCGGCTGTGACTCTCAATGCCATGCAATATTTATATATCACCTTCAGCGGAGGAGCAAACATCTACGGAGTGGATCTTGTTACGACCGGCGGTTCAGAACCGACCTCTATTGCATGGACTACCACCATTCCCGGAGGAACCAAGCGTGTGACAGAAGGAGACGCGCCTTTCACCTACACGGCAGCGCAAACGGGCAGTGTACATTCTCTCGGGACATTGAGTTATACCTCCTCTGACCAGCAAGTAGCGACGGTAGATCCAGTTACGGGAGAAGTAACAATTCGTGATAACGGTTCTTCATACATCTCTGCGACACTCTCTGCTTCCGGATGTTATGCAGAAACAGAGGTTTCTTATCGTCTGGAGGTACAGGAATGTAAAGATGATGCATGTGTTATCACAGCCCCGAAAACCTTTAAATGTCCCAGCGAGCCAGTCACACTCACAGTGGACGACTGCGAGGAATTCGCTACTATTGCATGGTATAAAGACGGTGTGTTACTTTCTGGAGAGACCGGCATGAGTTATGATGCCTCTACGCCGGGAGAGTATCAGGCTGTTGCTTCCAAGAATTGCCATCAGCACTCGAACATCATTACGATAAGTGATTTGACTGCGGCGCCGACTATTGAGCGGATTTATGAGTACTACTACATTAAGAATAATTTAGACGACTTCCATTCTACTGATCTTGCACTCTTTACGATTACCAATGCGGATGTTATCACTGCCAACCAGAGTATCGGAGGATGTACTTTCGAGATAGAGGATGGGAAAGTGTATCTACGCGGCAAGCCTGTAATCGGGACCAACAGCGATGTCACTCTGACTATCACCGCCAAGAATAGTTGTACCAGTGCTACAGCCAGTGCATCCATGACGTTGCGTTTAAATGCGCTATTTGACTACCTAAACACAACGGGCGGTTATGCACTAACGGCAGTGAACGATTATGCTACTACAGATGAGAAACTGATAGCACAATACTACTCGCAGTTCGATTTGGTTGTTATGACCGATTTCCCGAATTCAAAGTCTAAAGACGATGATGGTAAAAGTTACACCAATGCAGTCGGTTCGCTGATTGACACGAAACCTATGCTTTCGATGGAAGCCTTCGTTTCGGCCCAACCGAACTGGCGTATTTCTTCTGATCCGTACAACCCTTCACCCAGACAAAAACGCATGAAGTTGCTTTGTGCAGCGCACCAGATTTTTGATCCGGCGTATGAGATAGGTGTTTACGACGACGGAGGGGATGAATATGTTAATGTGCTCGCAAACACAACCGGCTCTAAAACACTTCAAG
>CADBVL010000014.1:16503-18740 GCA_902798015.1 uncultured Bacteroidales bacterium | reverse complement strand
CTTCATCGCTACTATTCATGATGACGACCACAACGAATTAGTTACTTGCTGTGAGCGCCAGACGGTAATACAAGCGCGCTTCATGATTCTTGGAATAGAATCCTCTGGAATGAATGCGATGGAACCCGGAGCCGAGCAGATGGTAAAGCAGATTCTTGACTATTTGCTTATTGCTGATCCGACGATGATTGCCGATTGCTCACTTGTCTTTGACAATGGTAACGATGGAGCAGTCTCGGGAAGCGGCGATCATCTATGGAGCAACCCCTACAACTGGGGGCCAAACCATGGTTCTCTCATTCCGTCTCCTTTCCATGCCGTACGCATCGAAAAGCCCTGCCAGGTTGATATCACGAATGCACACGCATCATCGGCACGTCTAGCGCATGGATCGTATTTATCGAAGACATACAATGGCTCATTGGAAGTTCTTTCGGATGGAGCGTTGACATTGACCGGATTTATAAAACGCACCTACGATAATGACTTCTTAACACGTCACCCGCTTGTTGAAGGAGATGTAACGGTACATGCCAATGCGGCTCATAATGGTGCATTTATCTGGGGTGACCCAAGTGGTGATGTGCCGGCTACGGTAGATCTGTATTCCAAAGGAACGGGATCCGGAACCACCAGCCCTGTATGGCAGTATATCGGTTCACCGTTTGCTTCCCGTATGACCGCTATTGAGCAGTTCTACGAAGCATGGATGTGTCGTTGGTCTTATGTCAGCAATCCTGCTCTCGGCGGTACATGGAGTTGGGTATTAAACGAAGACCGTATTGATCCGTTTGTGGGCTACACAATTACACAAGCCAGCGCCAAGACCTACACATGGACAGGCCTGCTCAACAAACCGGAGACAAAAGTCGTTCCGCTTATTTACTCTTCAGACGCTAACGGTTTTGCCATGATAGCCAACTCATGGGTAGCACCTATAAATGTAGCCGCCATGGAAGCCGGCGATTTTGACGGAGCGGATCCTACCATATACATCTTCAATACTGGCACCTATGCGCAATATGTTGCGGAAGGCACACCTGCCGGAGACTCACGTACGGAATCAAAAACAGGTGCAGGTCAATATAGTGCCATTCCTGTGAATGCCGCTCCATATATCGGTATCTCTACCATTCCGCCAATGCAAGGATTCTTTGTGCAGACGACACGTAATGGCAATCTGACCTTGGACTATAGGAAGATTGTCATGGATACCATCCATTTTGAATCATCTACAACTCCGATGCGTGCACCGAGACGATTCCAGGAAGGAGAGGAGCCTGTTTCTGGTTCCGCTAAGACAAATCCGGAAGTGATGCGTCTTAACGTGATATCCGAAAACTGGGGAGACAAAGTATTCCTGCTTGCCCATTCTGAATTCTCCGATGCATATGAGTTAGGATGGGAAGGCCGCAAACAAGAAGGCGATATCAATGCTCCTTATTTATCCGTGAACGAGCCGGGTGGTGAGATGTCTGTGGCTGCGGTGAATAGTTTCGATGAACGCGAACTGAATTTCCGTGCGGGCTGCGACACCGAATATACCTTCAGTTTCAATTACAACAGTGAGACAATCTATCTCTACGACCGCCTGACAGGAGAGGCAACAGAGATCAAGACCGGCAACACCTACTCTTTCACGGCTGAGAACAAGACACCTGCAAAGCGCTTCCTTATTACGAAGAACCCGCCGCGTATGCCGACCGGTATCGGAGATATCACTGTCACCAACCTGAGTGATGCTGAGAAATGCATCATCGATGGTCAGTTGTACATCATCAAGGACAACCGCTTCTACGATGCGCGTGGCGTTCGGGTAACTTCCTTTAAAAGAAAGGAGGTAGCACCATGAAACGCTTCCGAATCCAACTACTGATTGCGCTGCTTGTTTTGATATGCGGCACAGCGCTGATGGGAATCATATACATCGTCTTCAGCAAACCCGAAGTATATGTCAACCCGGGTGTAGTGGTATCCAAGCCCTCGCCGGTTTCCATGCCTGTGCAACCAATGCGCATGAGTTCATACTCGTTGCTGCATAACACGGTTCATCCCTACTCTATTCCCATCGCACCGCGTACTACTGCGCCGACAGTCGCCATGCAACCTTCACGCGGACTATACACCACGAGTAGTGCACAAGTGCAAAACGTCGGTGGTGGTAGCGGCTACGGGATAACTACCACTTCGGGAACCTCCGCACAACGTGGAATCAACTATACTACAACCACCGTGAC
>CADBVL010000014.1:11078-16467 GCA_902798015.1 uncultured Bacteroidales bacterium | reverse complement strand
GCCGGAGATAGCCACTCTCGCCAGTGGCCTCGTCGTGCACCGGGACCGCCAACGACGACCGACTTGCAGGAGAAAGACCAATTAGTTGAACATTCGCCGGTGGATACACCACTGGTACTTGCCGTGATGGCCGGACTATATGCCATCGTTAGAAAAAGAAAAGAAGATGCCGAATAAAAGAAAGATTATCAACGACCCTGTTTTCGGGTTCTTGTCCATACCCAATGAACTGATTTATGATGTACTGCAACATCCCTACGTGCAGCGGTTGAACCGTATTCGACAACTGGGCTTATCCTACCTTGTGTACCCGGGTGCCATGAACAGCCGTTTCGGACACTCCTTAGGTGCTATGCATCTGATGCATGAGGCCATCGCTTCGCTGCGGCTCAAGGATGTCAAGATCACAGAACAAGAAGAGACCGCTGCAATGATAGCCATCCTGTTGCACGATATCGGACACGGACCCTTCTCGCATGTCTTGGAACACACGCTCGTAGAAGGTGTCACGCATGAAGATATCTCCCTCCTCATGATGGAGCGGATCAATATGGACCTGAACGGGCAACTGGATACCGCAATCGCAATCTTCAGAAACGAGTACCCGAAGCATTTCCTGCACCAACTGATCTCCAGTCAGCTGGACGTGGATCGCATGGATTATCTCTGTCGCGACTCGTTCTTCACAGGCGTGCAGGAAGGACGCGTAGCGAGTGAACGACTCCTCAAAATGCTCGATGTACGCGATGACCGCTTGGTGGTGCAGGTCAAAGGCATCTACTCCGTGGAGAAATTCCATGTAGCCCGCCGACTGATGTATTGGCAGGTGTATCTGCATAAGACCTCTGTAGCTGCCGAGCAGCACTTGATAAAAATTCTCAGCCGTGCCAAAGAGTTGGCGAGGGGCGGTAAAGAACTCTTTTGTTCGCCGGCCTTGCGGTATTTCCTCTACCAACCGGTAACATTCGACCTATTTAGTCCCACCAGCGAGGCCTTGGATCAATATGCATTGCTCGACGATAACGATGTCTTATCCGCAATCAAAGCCTGGATCTCCGGTGAAGACAAAGTGCTGAGCGCGCTGAGCGAGAGTTTTATCAACCGTCGTCTCTTCCGCGGAGAGTTACTATCCGCCCCGTTGACGGAAGAACAGAAAGCGGAACTGAACAAACAATATGCTGCGCAGTTAGGTATATCCGAGAACGAAGCCTCCTACTGCTGGAGCGAACATATCTCTACCAGCAACACCTATTCGGAGAAAGCCGACACGATTGACATCCTCTACTCCGACGGCACCGTACGCGACATCGCGGAGGCAAGTGAGATCCTCGACCTCGCCGCTCTCACCCGCAAACCCACCAAACGATATTTATTCAAAATGCGATAATGGAATTTAGTGCACAACAAATAGCAGCCCTTTTAGGTGGAACCCTCTATGGCAACGCCAATGCCATGGTGAGTGATGTCGCACCGATAGAAACGGCCCAAGCACAGCATCTGTCTTTCATTACCGATGCCAAATACCTGCCGTTCATCACCACTTCGAAGGCCGGCGTAATTCTTATCACACGCAGTGTCATAGAAGGAAAAATCACCTTTCCCGAAGGAGAAGGAAAAGCCGGCGGAGCCGTCATACTGGTAGATAATGCACGCGGAGCGATGGCGCAACTGTTGCAGATAGTGTCCAAGGCCATGCACCCCGCCAAACACGGAGTGGAACAGCCAAGCTTCGTCAGCGAAGGAGTGACCATTCCGGAAGATGCGTACATCGGCGCCTTTGCGGTTATCGGCAAGAACGTGCGCCTGGGCAAAGGAGTACAGATATACCCGAACACCTATATCGGCGATAATGTGGTCATTGGCGACCACACCATCCTCTACGCCGGCGTTCGTATTTACGACCGCTGCGTCATTGGTGCCGACTGCGTCCTGCATGCCGGCGTAGTAATCGGCTCGGACGGTTTCGGTTTTGAACCCGATGCACAGGGGGTCAACCAGAAGATTCCGCAGATAGGAAATGTCATCATCGAAGACGATGTCGAAATAGGCGCTAACACCACCATCGACCGGGCTATGATGGGTTCCACGATCATCCATCGCAACGTGAAGATCGACAATCTCGTGCAGATAGCGCATAATGTAGAAGTGGGAGAATCCACGTTCCTTTGCGCACAGGTAGGTATCGCCGGAAGCACGAAGATCGGCAAGCACTGCATCCTCACGGGGCAGGTAGGGGTAGCCGGTCATATCGAGATAACCGACAACTGTATCTTCGGAGCACAGTCGGGTATCGCCAACAGTGTACGCAAGTCCGGCATGTACCAGGGCTATCCGGCTATCGAGGCCGGCAACTGGCGGCGCTCCGTGGTTGGATTCAAACAACTGCCGGACATCCTTAAACGTCTTAACGAATTAGAGAAGAAATGAAACAACACACAATAAAAGCACCTTTCACCCTCAGTTCTGTAGGTCTGCATACAGGCTTGCATGTCACGGCCACCTTCAATCCGGCGCCGGCGAATACCGGCGTCTGCCTGCGGCGTATAGACTTGCCCGGACAACCCTGCCACCAAGCATTGGCTGACTACGTCTCCGGAACGGAACGGGGCACTGTACTCGAACGAGGAAAATGGAAGATTAGTACCGTCGAGCATGCCTTGAGTGCATTGTATGCTATGGGAGTCGATAACTGCATCATTGACGTAGATGCACCGGAGATGCCGATTCTGGATGGTAGCGCCCGGTTCTTCGTGCGCGAGATAGAACGTGTCGGACTCGAAGAACAGGAAGCGGAACAACAGGTTTATGTGGTGCGAGAACCCATTGAGTACATCTCCGAACATGGACACTCCATGCGTATCGAACCGTGCGACCACTATGAGATAGATGTGACGATTGCCTTTCAATCGAACTTACTGCGCGAACAACACGCAACACTCAACAATCTCGCCGATTACCCAAAGGAGGTAGCCGCAGCACGTACCTTCTGCTTCGTGCGAGAGATAGAACCACTACTCCGCGTCGGACTCATCAAAGGAGGCGACCTCAAGAATGCACTCGTCATCTACGAAACAGAGATGTCGCAGGAAGGCATGGATTATTTCTGCGACAAGATGGGACAACCCCACATGGATGCAAAAAAACTCGGTTACCTGTCGCCGCTGAACTACCTCAACGAACCTGCACGGCACAAGTTATTAGACGTCATCGGTGATCTTTCCTTGCTCGGACTCCGACTGCAGGGACGCGTTGTCGCATACAAACCCGGACACACATTCAATACGCAATGTGTGCGTCGCCTCCGTAACCAGATATTGAGTGAATAAAATTCTTAATTCTTAATTTTTAATTCCGCATGATCAGTCCTTTAGCATATGTGAGCCCCAAAGCGCAAATCGGAAAAAATGTAACGATTGATGCCTTTGCGTATATTGATGATAATGTGATTCTTGGCGATAACTGCCATGTGTTCCCGCATGCCGTCATAGGTTGTGTCCCGCAGGATCTGAAGTTCCGCGGAGAAGAGACATGGACCGTGATCGGCAACAACTGTGTGTTGCGAGAGTTCGTAACCGTTCACCGCGGCACCGCCTCCAAAGGCAAAACCATTATCGGTAGCAACAACCTCATTATGGCTTACTGCCACGTAGCGCACGATTGCATTCTGCATGATAACATCATCATGTCCAATGCCACCCAGTTGGCCGGTGAGGTAGAAGTGGATGATTTCGCTATCATAGGCGGCGGCACGCTGGTGCACCAGTTCACACATATCGCTTCACACGTCATGATACAAGGCGGATCGAAAATCAACAAAGACATACCCCCGTATGCCATCATCGCTCGCGACCCGATAGCGTTCTGCGGCATCAATTCTGTAGGACTCAACCGCCGCGGTTTCACACCCGAACAGATACATACAATACAGGAGGTGTACCGCCTTCTTTACCAAAATGGTATGAACATCACCCAGGCGCTCGACTATATCGAAGCGACCATGCCGGCCTCCAAGGAAAGGGATACAATCGTACTGTTTGTACGGAATTCCGCCAGAGGAGTGGTGAGAGCCTAAGAAAAATAAGCCCTGCAAGAGAGGTTCATTAGGCTATTAACACGTGATTAACACGCGATTAATACGTGATTCGAATAAATATCTTATAAACGAAATATATGGAAGAATTAGAAAGAAGCCTCAATTTCATTGAGCAGATTGTAGAGAAAGATTTAGCGGAAGGAGTGAATGACGGACGTATTCAGACGCGCTTCCCGCCGGAGCCGAACGGCTACCTGCACATAGGACATGTCAAGGCTATCTGCATGGATTTCGGCATTGCCGAGAAATACAACGGCGTTTGTAACCTTCGTTTTGATGACACTAACCCCGTCAAAGAGGACACAGAGTATGTAGAGACGATTGAACGTGACATCCGCTGGTTAGGTTTCCAATGGGGACATATCTTCTATGCCTCCGATTATTTCCAGCAACTATACGACCTCGCTATCCGTTTCATCAAAGCCGGCAAAGCATATGTGGACGAACAGACTGCCGAACAAATCGCAGAACAGAAAGGAACACCGACCGAACCCGGTGTCGCTTCACCGTACCGCGACCGTCCTATCGAGGAGAACCTGCGTCTCTTCGAAGCCATGCAACGCGGCGAGATTGAGGAAGGCAAGATGGTGCTCCGTGCCAAGATTGACATGGCTAACCCAAACATGCATTTCCGCGACCCGATCATGTATCGTATCATCACCTCGCATCCTCACCATCGTACGGGTCACACATGGAACGTATATCCGATGTACGATTTTGCACACGGTCAAAGTGATTATTTTGAGGGCGTAACCCACTCTATCTGTACGCTCGAGTTCGAGGTACACCGCCCGCTCTACGACTATTTCATCGACCAGTTCAGCGGACCTAACTTCTGCGGTCTCTCGCCCTACGGACCGGACTATCGACCTAAACAGCGCGAGTTCAACCGCCTCAACATCACCTATACCGTCATGTCCAAACGTAAGATGCTCCAACTCGTCAAGGAAGGTCTGGTAGCAGGCTGGGACGACCCGCGAATGCCGACCGTCTGTGGTCTGCGCCGTCGTGGTTATACCCCGCAAGCAATCCGCACCTTCATGGACAAGATCGGATATACGAAAGTGGAAGGAATGATTGACCAGGGACTGCTCGAGCACACCATCCGCGAGGATCTCAAAGAGACCGCACCGCGTGTGTGCGCCATCTTCGATCCCGTCAAACTCATCATCACTAACTATGACGGCGAAGGAGAGACACTCGTGGCTGAGAACATCGACGGACATCCCGAACTTGGATCGAGAGAAATGAAATTTTCTCGAGAACTCTGGATTGAGCGCGGAGACTTCCTCGAGG
>CADBVL010000014.1:0-11059 GCA_902798015.1 uncultured Bacteroidales bacterium | reverse complement strand
GCAGATAATAAGTTCTATCGTCTCTCTCCGGGCGGACGCGAGGTACGACTCAAGGCATCCTATATCATCCAAGCTACCGGATGCGAGAAAGATGCTACCGGAAAGATTACTACCGTTTATGCGACCTACGACCCCAATTCGAAATCGGGCACCGAGGGAGGAAACCGCAAGACGAAAGCGACGATCAACTGGGTAGAGTGCAACTCAGCCCTTGACGCCGAAGTACGGCTCTATGACCGACTCTTTGCGGTAGAAAATCCCTCCGCCGAAGAAGGTGATTTCCGTGACTTACTCAATCCAGAGAGTCTCGTGGTGAAAAATATCAAAGTGGAAGGTTCGCTCCGCAGCGAACTGCACGCACCGGTATTGGTGGACGGCATCGAACAAGAGAACCACTACCAATTGCTCAAACAAGGTTACTTCGTGGTTGACCCGGACACCACGTCCGAACATCTTGTGCTGAACCGCACCTGTTCACTTAAAGATAACTATCTTAAGTAACCCTACCCAAGGCTAAAAAAAATAATGGGTCTAAGGACACGTATTTACAACGGCAAGGAACAAATCTTCTGTGAGTGGCGCCACCGATGGGTGCGCCTGACTCCGGAAGAATGGGTGAGGCAACAATTACTGCACCGCTTAGTGGAGATGGACTACCCCGCTCCACTCATTGCTGTAGAGACCGCTATCACCTTAGGCGCAGCCAAAAAACGATGCGATGCCGTCGTCTATAATCGTTCCTTGGCGCCACTTATGCTTATCGAATGCAAAGCAGAAACAGTGCCCTTGACACAGAAGACACTGGATCAAGCTATTACGTACAACCGCTGTCTGAATGTACCATACTTGGTACTTCACAACGGCCCACAGACTATTTTAGTAACAATAGAACCGAATGGAACAAATACTATCTCTCAACGACTCCCTCGATACGCCGACCTTTTACGGCGTGAATAATAAGAACATCCTTTGTCTAAAGAACCAGCACCCTGATGTGCGTGTGGTAGCGCGAGGTTATCAAGTGAAGGTGACCGGATCAGAGGAAGCGATTACCAATTTTGAGAAATCACTGCAGCTATGCGAACAGTTCTGTATCCGCAATAACCGCCTTACAGAGCAAGACATCCTCATGCTTCTTCATGGTGACAAACCGCAGGAACAAGCAACAGACAATCTCATCCTGCATGGCGTGAACGGTAAGTCTATCTATGCCCGCTCTACTAACCAACAGGCTCTCGTCAAAGCATACGAAGAGAATGATTTGCTTTTTGCCGTAGGCCCCGCCGGTAGCGGTAAAACATACACCGCCATAGCTCTCGCCGTCAGAGCACTAAAGAACAAAGAGGTACGCCGCATCATCCTTTCACGCCCCGCAGTGGAAGCCGGCGAGAAATTGGGATTCTTACCCGGAGACATGAAAGATAAAATTGATCCGTACCTCCAACCCCTGTATGACGCATTGCAGGATATGATTCCTGCGACAAAACTGACGGAATACATGGAGAAAGGTACAATCCAAATCGCCCCCTTGGCCTTCATGCGCGGACGTACGCTCTCCGATGCTGTTGTCATCTTGGATGAGGCACAGAACACCACCGCTTTGCAACTCAAGATGTTCCTCACCCGTCTCGGATTCGGCAGCAAGATGATTGTCACGGGAGATATGACGCAGATCGATCTTCCGCCTACGCAGAAATCAGGCCTGAGGGATGCCATGGACCGGTTCCGCTATATTAAAGATATCAGTATTATTGAGTTTAACGAGAAAGATATTGTACGCCACCCCTTGGTAAAACAAATCGTGGCAGCCTATAAATAACTATACCATGAAAAGAATTCTTTTAGCCATTGTATTGGTTTTGGGTGTATATCCGCTTTTCGCGGGAGTAACCACGTACACCTTTACCTCCCTCAAATGGGCATCGAAAGTAGGTGCGACTGTCTGTGACGGTACGACCGACGGATGGATCAGTAATAAAGATGCTACGGAGTACAACGCCGGACGCCTGGATGCACAGGGCAAACTCTATTCCTGCGGTGTAGGAGTAAAAACCGGCACTTCGGGAGCCGGCGCCACTTCTGTGATTGCTTTCGAAGACATACGGCGTATCACCTTTAATTTCTGCCAGAACAGCTCCAAAGGCAGAGGTACTATCTATGTACAGATTGGAGAGAATGAGCCGTTGAGTATCAAGGTCAACAAACCCGCCGCCAGCGGCGAAGGAGTCTATAACCGCGATTCTATCATCAGTCTGGAGACACCGCAAAGCGGAAAGATCAAGTTCTGGGTGGAATGCACGGAGAATGCCATTTATATCAACTCCCTTTCCATCCGCTCGGCTACCGGTGGTAGTTCGGTATTCACCATGGATACCTACCAACTCGTCACCTCTGTCGATCAACTGCAAGACTCCGACCAGGTCATCTTCGGCGTGGCGCAAGACGGAGTGAACTATATCATGGGTTATTACGACGAGTGGGAGTCGGTCAATAACATCCACGCTATCAAGGGACGCTATTCTTCGGATCGCATGATGGTGGATGCGGATGAGCGCGCTATCTACACGTTGCGCATCACCGAGCTGAAGGGACAGAAAGCGTATATCTTCCAGGATGAGTTGCGGTACGAAGAAGCTTACCTCGTGGCTTCCGGGGGGCAGACCAAGAATCGTCTGGCTGTTTGGACCGATGTCGTAGACGAAAAAACTTATGGTAACTACGGTTATTGGGATATCGCTATTGAAGCCGGAGGCAAAGCCGTCATCACAAACAAAGGTAACAGCAAAGCGAAGATTATCCAATACAATGCGCAGAACAACCCTATGCTCTTTGCCTGCTATGAGAGTCAGTCGCAAACGCCTGTCTGCCTCTACCGCCGCGTAGAAGCCATGGGTGACGTACCCGCTATTATTGCACCGTTGGTGAACTTCGGTACAACGCTTAAGGCAGCTGATGCACGCACAATACAAATCAACGCCAACAAACTGACGGAGGACATCGTCGTCACACATAGCAACGCGCTCTTCTCGCTTTCATCGGAGCTGCTGGACCGTGACGGAGACGAACTGACCATCGCCTATTCGAATGTAGCCCCCGGGCATTACACCGACACCATCGTCTTCACTTCCGGTGAGGTACGCGCCGAGTCAATAGTCCTCTTGCATATAGAGCGCACACTGTCCGTAGAAGAGGCGGTGCGCTCGATTGACAACGCGACTGTGTATCTGAAGGATGTTGTGGTAACCAAGAAATACGACAACTATATCTATGTGCGCGATGAGACAGGTAGCATGCTGCTCTTCGACCGCGGAGACGGCGCTACTGGCAAACGCTACGGCGCTGATGTAAAAGCAGGCGATCCGCTCTCTGGTGTAGTTGGTCGTTTTATCAATTACTACGGTGTGCCGGAGATCTCACCTACGGAACAGTTTAAGATTGGTACGAATACCGAGGTGCTGCCGGAACAAGCGGGCGCTGTTATTGACTCCGCAGACGTGTGCCGGTACATGGTATTGGATAGTGCGGTTGTGAATGGATGGACTGACTTGACATATAAAGGCAAACACTACGCCGTGGAGAACAAATTCCATCTGCCGAGTTTCGATAAGGACATCCCAACCCGCACCTACGTCATCGTCAGCTACGATCATGATGTCGTCACACTCTATATCATCAAGCAGGAACGCTATTCTTCGGAAGGTATCGAAGATATAGAGAGCGGGCGCAAAGCACGACTCATCCTGCGTGAAGGAGTCGTGATTGTACAGACAGAAGAAGGGAACTATACCTTACAGGGAGAAAAGATACTCTAAGGCTTCGTGCGCCTCTTCAGGTGTGATAACCTGATTGATGAGGGGTGAACCTATATTCTGAATGAGCGTGCAGTTGATTTGAGCTGTGCGCTCGTTCTTTTTATCCTGTTGCATCAAGGCCACCAAAGCCTCGCGATCGGAACACTTGCATTGCGGCTTGCCATAATAATGCAGCATGACTTGCGTCAACTGTTGTAGGGGCTCTTTCGGACAACCGAGTTTTACCACGCTCAGATACAACTCCGCTATCATCCCGTACACCACGGCATATCCATGCAAAAGAGGCGGAGAACTGACATCTGACTTCTGAATGCTGATTTCTTCCAGAGCATGTCCGAAAGTATGACCGAAATTCAGCACCTTGCGCAAACCTTCCTCTTTAGGGTCCGCCTCCACGATGCGCTTTTTGGCCGCTACGCACTGTGCTATCAGCGGTTTCAACGCCTCGCTATCCATCTTTTCCAGGTCATACCGCAGCAAGTGGTACCATAGGGAGGATTCGCTCACTAATCCCGTCTTAAGCATTTCGCCGAACCCGCTAAGCCATTGGTTGGCAGGCAAACTCTTTAGCCAATCCGGACATATTAGTGTCTCTACCGGTGGAGCAAAACAACCGATACTATTCTTCAATCCTCCATAGTTAATACCGGTCTTTCCGCCTGAAGAAGCGTCAATCATCGCCAATAAAGTCGTCGGTACATTCACATAGTCGATGCCGCGTTTGTACGTAGCCGCAGCAAATCCACCCATATCCGTCAATACGCCGCCACCGATACATATCAACAATCCGCGGCGCGTGATGCGATGCGCAAAGAGAAAATCCCATATCTGTTGCACTGTTTCTAAAGACTTATCCTCCTCGCTCACCGCAATCCGAATGGTAGGATACCGCGAAGTGACTGCATCTAACACCACTGCAGCATCTGACACGATGCCTACCTGCTGCGCCTCATATCGCGCGGCAATAGACTCAATGGCTTTGATAAGATCTGTACAAATCATTATTCTAAGAAATAAAGGTTTTTATCGGTCACAAGTGCCCATTGACCACCGGGGATCTTAGTGCACACAAGCGGCTGCTCGGCCTCTACCCATAAGAGTGCACGTTGAAAATCCATCTCACGAGTCAGAATCAATACCCGTGTTCCGTGCTCATTATACACTACACAGCGGAAGGCGTTATCGTCAGGTAGTAAACAAAGTACCTTCTCGCCTCCTTGAGGCATGTAGTGCATCTCCTCTCCCGAGACAGGATGAGTATAGGTCGCTTGATGCTGGATACGCAACGGCTCTGCCATCTCAATGATATGATTTATCATCAATTGTTGTGCACTGTCCGGCGTAGCCGAGTAGGCGGTCATTGCGACTTGCAAAACAGGAATGAACTCGCGGATATTCTGTGGTTGGGGTGTCTTGGCGATTGACTGTTCTGCAGCGCCGTGTCGCACAAGTTGTTGCATTGACTGAATAGAATCCGTCATCGGCGTATGTAGGCCTAAACGAGCACAACGTCCCATCAAAGATCCATCCGTCTTCCCGGATATAGATTGACCGGAGAGGTAGCGCGCCGTTTGTTTCTCTAATTGTATTTTCTCTTTTGCCAAGTCGGAATACAACCGCTCATAGACATTTTCCTGCTCGTCCAAGAACTTACTTACCCATTGACTATAATCCCATAGCGCAATGTCATTTTGCAGAAAGTCTGTATGCGTCAAGCCATCCAGACGATAAAGCACTATCTCCTCTTTTCGGAAAGTAGGGGTATAACCTTCGATTGCCTGCAGGGCCAATGCCTGTTGATAGGTCTCTATGTCCTGCTCCAAACTGTCTGCTGTCTGTTGAAGACGCACTAACATCGTACGTTCTTCGGGCTTTAACTGTAAGTGCGCGGTCTTTTCTCTAGTATAACGCGTCAGGAAATTCGCAAAGAGAGACTGACAGTTATTATAGCGCTCTGCCATCCGCACGAAACTATTGTGAATAGAGTCGCAGGCCGTCTGTTGACGTTTAATCTCTGCCAAGCGTGGACGAATATATTGTTCTAATTGGATATACTCTATGCGCTTGGCATCTCCCGCTATTTCTTTATACTGCCATCCAGGCAGTTTCTGGTCTTTGGCAAAGTGCAAACAGTTACCATAAAACAGACGGGATTGATAGAGGAGGGTCATCAACTCCTCGTAGTTATGCAACGCGTTGCGAGTAGGTAACAAATCATAGCAATAATTACCTATCTCATAGTACACCGCCGGCAATTCCGGCTTCCAATGCTGGTAATCCATCAGTAAATAAATAGCCTCGTAGGGGCTTCGTTGCTTGCTCTGTTCCAATACTACACTGTATTTCTCTTGTGTCATCACGCACAAGCATGCAAAACAAAAGACAGATAGAAAAAAATATCGTTTCATAAGCTTAGAATTCAATCACTTTAATCTCTACTCGCCTGTTCAATGCCCTGTTCTCATCACTATCATTAGGCACCAATGGCTTACGCTTACCATATCCCTTTGCTTCCATTCGTTGGCCATCTATGCCGCGTTGAACAAGCCAATTGGTCACCGCTTCCCCGCGCAAAGTGGACAAACGATCGTTATAACGGTCAGAACCTTGATCGTCGGTATGAGCCGAGAGTTCTATACGGAGTGTAGGATTGATGAACATCAATTGCGCCAAGGCTTCCAAAGCAGTGTTGGAACTCTCTGTCAATTCATAGGATGCGTATTCAAATTGAATATTGCGTAACTGCAACACCAGGTCTTTTTGCAAGGGTTGCAACCCTACCTCAACCATGCGTTCCCGAGTGTCATTGCCTGTGTGAATCAATGTGTCGAAGAAAAGATAGCCGGGGGCAGATACTTGCAGCGATGCCTCTCGACCTATACGCAACGCTGTATCTAAGGTCGTCTCCTGACCGTTCAATCGCAACGTCGCCTCCGGCACAGGTGTATTATCTTGCCTATTGGACACACGAAAATGATGCAGGCTTTTTTTCGGATGCAGGGGTATATCCAACTCCGTCTCTGTAAAAACAGTCGGTCGAAGGGTGTTCACCATCAACGATGTATCAGCATAGCCCGGATGCTCCAACGCCACCTCATGCATCTTGCCAAGCGGCAACACACTCTTCTTGGAAGCGAGAACATCCTGTGTCTCGGCATCGTACGTGTTAATCGTCAGTGCCAACTTATTATTCAATGTGATTTCTCCTACTCCGCGTTCTTCGCGCGCGCTGAGCGCGTCCGTACGTATATCTATATAATGATATGAATACCCTTCTGCAGTCAGCGCGATGCGATATTGCTGTTTGGTTGCCAAGGCAACACGCCAACGTCCTGTTGCCGGATGGACGCATGCTGTCTGCTTCAATTGCTCATTCACGGCATCATATACCATCACACGACCCTTCGATAACGGTCGTCCGCTCTTCGCATCAATAATCGTTCCGCTTAAAGCCAAAATGGGGCTTGCCTGAGGACGTTCGGTATAGACCTGAGGAAAGGTCCAGTTGTGATCATCTATCATAGTAGCGGTACAAGATTGCCACATCCCATTCCCTTTCTTGGTCTCCTCTTGACGCTCGAAAAGCAACGTATGGTTATCCTCCAGCAGTTGGGGTTTGTTATCATGCCCGTTGGTGATAATGATTGGCGCTGCCTCCGTCCATTGGCCGCCGCGATACCATGCCCGCCAGATATGATTTTCCACCACGTAAAGTATCATCCCTTCATCACTGCTAATCGTTGGCCAGCACTCATCTGCATCCGTACATAGCGCCACAATACGCTCAGGACTACCCCACCGGAAACCCTCGGCACGCAGCATATAAAGTTCATAACTGTGATCCTGCGGACCTCTAGCGGAAAAATAGATGCTCAGAGAATCCCAACTCATCACGGAGTGCTGCACTTGCCAGCCCTGACTCTCCAACGACCGCACTTGCGGTAACTTGACTTGCCCCCACGCACCGAAAGCCATTGGCAAAAAAATACACAAACTTATAACACGTCTCATATGTAACTGAATTTTGCGGTGCAAAATTACAATAAAATTTGCATATATGCAAGTACTGCTGTCTTTTTTATGAAAAACACACGATTTATTTGCATAGTTCAAAAAAAAGTACTATCTTTGCAGGCGATTTTGATACTTTTATTAAGATGAAAGAGAATAATATTCCTATTGTTGACTGCCCGTACGGCGATTATATGATCGGTGATGCCAGTGGTAAACTGATGAATGAGTACGGACGTTATCCGTGTAAGATTACCTGCGGCGTATATGCGTTGCTCGTTCGCGGAACGGCGCACGCAACCATCAACGTCACCGAATATGATTTCAAGGCGAACGATGTACTGCTTCTTGAGCCGGGTAGTTTCTTGCTGATTCGTGAGTTCTCGGATGATGCGCTGGTATATTGGATCGTATTCGGAAGCAAGTTCCTCGAGAAATATACCATCAACAACCGCATGTCGCTTTCAGCACTCCAACTGCACTCTCCCAAACTGAGTATCAGTGAGAACCATGCCCAAGTGCTATGCTCCATGTATGATACGATTGTTGCGGCACTGAATGCCGAGCCTACCATGCTTGACTCCGAGAAAATGGTACATATATTCAATCTGCTGCAGACAAGTTATGCGAAGTATGCGCATGAGCAAGACGAGTATCTCGTCAAACCGATGGACCGCAAAACGGAGATATATCAGGATTATTGCCAACTCGTATTGCAACATTACCATGAATGGCACCACGTGAGCCAATACGCCGATGCGCTGCGCCTCACCTTGCCTCACCTCTGCTCCACTATCAAGTCTGTCGGTGACCGCACAGCCGGAGATATTATCGTTGAGGCGCTTATTACCGACGCCAAGTCGCAGCTGAAAATAACAAATCAGCAGATCAAAGAGATAGCTTTGAGTTTGGGATTTGACAACGTAGCCTTCTTCAACCGATTCTTCAAGAGCCACGTAGGTGTCACGCCTAAGGCTTATCGGAACGGATGAGATAAATCACTCCTTGCGAATCACGCAATTCGATCTTATTACCGGAAGCATCTATCGAGGCGAACACGGATTTCCGCTGTTCGCCTTTTGTATTGGTCATCTGTTCAAGCGATGCGATGACGCTTTGTTCCCATGCTTCTATCAGATGGTTTATCGCCTCTTCCTGTTCCGGCTGGTAGCGGATCTGACTGCGGTCGAATTCATACGTATAATCCCCGTGCTGCTCCGTGCATAAAGAGTCGCCGCGCAGTTCCCAAGTACTGTTGAGCGTACATTTCAACACAATCTGACCTGTGTAATACGAATAAGACATGTACTGCAGAAACGAGGTGGTGGAGGTATGATCACTATGGTACTCACGCACCGCCTCAAGATCATCCGCCGTCTGCATTTTCCATTTGCCGATGAGTTTCTTTTCGGTTAACGGTTTACCCGTGCGGGACTTGTTCTGTACGTATTGCGCTAATTCCTCGTCCGAGATGCCCATCATGAACTTGCAGCGATTGGCCATGGAGCGGAAGACATCCGCATATTCATTAAAATGCCTGCGGCGGACGAACGAGTAATCGACATACACCCGGACGTCCTTGCGCTCTAAATACCGCTCCGCGCAGTTTACCCAGAATGCCGTGTCTAACTCCTGCCAATCGGGACTCTGCAGCAGCATTTGGTAATACTCTCCGTTGGAAACCGGTTTTGTAAACAGATAGTCATTATTCAGCGCTGAGTATATCACACGGCGCTGATGATAGAAATCCTGCACCGCATCAATAAACGTGGCATTATCTATATTCTTCCATGCCTCCTGACTACTGAGGAACGTGCGCTCACTGGAGTCATCGAAGACATAGTTCTGGCTCGCGGATGCCGTGACGTATGTTACGAATGCCAACAGTGAATCCACGCTGACGGCATCCATATTGTGTTTGCCCTCCCGCACGTACTGCGCGGTATTAAAGGATCTTTCTTCTGTTAGTACGTACTGCCGGAAGATCTCCGCTGAATTTTCCATATCATGAATCACCATCATCGCCGTCTGCCGCTGGACGTCGGCCTTCTCCTTTCTTTCAATCAGCGCTGATGTTCCGAACGTAAGGAGAATAGATATGGTGGTGCCCAGTACGCTGGTGAGGATACCTATTCCCCATGTGTTCGGTACCTTTGGTTTGAAATGCATTGTTACCATCTTCATTTCTGATTTCCTTTCTTGTTTATAATTTCGTGAGCTTTCGTTTGTTTGCGACAAAGATAACTAATATCTTTCAAATCACAATAATCTTAACGTCTTGGAAAAGCAAGTTTTGACAATTTTTATATTTTTCGACGAATCGCTTGGTTTTCTGCTCACTTAATCCGGTGACAAGGAACAGGAACCTCTGTCACTTAGAGCATGCAAGCCCAACCGAACTTGCGTACAAGTTCTTGTAGCAGGTTACGGTCACGAACGGGAATGGTAACAGCAACGGTCTCACGCTGATTATCACGTTTAGCAATATCAGCCGTATCAAGGTCGTACTGCGTCTGCAAGTTCATCCATACATCAGCAGGGATATCTAAAGCTTTTTCTAATGCCACAGCAACGTTCAGAGAAACAGAACGTTTGCCAGTTATTGTTTCACTCAGTACAGAAGCCTTAATTCCTGTCTGTTCTGCCAGTTGCTTCTGCGTCATTTTACGCGCCTTCAATTCATCCTTTATCATCTCGCCAGGATGTGTGGCAACAAATGGGGTCATGTTTTTCTTACTCATAGTGCTTAGAAATTTCAAATAAAAGTGCATTCACAACTATTCCGGTATTATCCGGAGAACTATAAAATTTCAAACGATATTGGTCGTTTATCCATACTGCATCTACTCCTTTTAAATCACCTTTCTTCTTTTCGTAGTGAAGAGACTTGATATTATATAAATCTTCTATTCTTCTTGCGGCCTTCAAGTAATTTACTACCTTTACATATTGCTTGATAATATTTTTGGAAAGACGTTTATATTGGTGATCTTGCGTCGATCCTTCGGTGTAAAGTTCCTCCAATGCCGTATTATCGAATTCTATATTCATTTACTTTTGCAATTAAACATTTTGCAAAGGTAAAGAATTTATTTCAATAATTAGCAAATTTGCGAATTATTTTTCCACAAATCCGTTAATTCGTAACTCCGTAATTCCTATCACTTTAGACCTCATCCCTCATCCCTCAGACTTCAGACATCAGACTTCATCCCTCAGACTTCAGACATCAGACT
>CADBVL010000013.1 GCA_902798015.1 uncultured Bacteroidales bacterium | reverse complement strand
CGGATGGCACGACAATACGGAGATCGTTCCGCTGATACGGAAGGTGAGTGAAAGAATGAAAGAATGAAAGAATGAAAGAATGAAAGAATGAAAGAATGAAAGAATGAAAGAATGAAAGAGTGAATGAACAAAAAAGAGACGCCCGGGAGGACGTCTCTTTTTTTAGTTTGGGTATAGTCGTTTATTTCACGATCTGACCCATTGCGTTGTACGCTTTGTCACCCTTCAGGATGATGAGGTTGCCTTCGCGAACGATCTTCACAGCCTTACCCTCGGAGAGAATCTCTTCGATACCCTCTGTGCTGGTCGGAACGATGTAGAAGTAGCCACCGAATGCAGCCCATGCATCGTTGTATTCCGGACGGAAATACAGGGTGGTCGGACCGGAGTGGTTCTTGTCTACAACGTAGTTGTCACCCTTCGGGAACCACAGTTTAGCTTCATCAGCCTCTACGAATGCCACCTTGATCTCATCACCAGCATTGAGGTTGATGCTAAGTACATACTCCTCACCCTCAGCCTCGAGATTGCTCTGGAGGAGGTTCTCAGCAGCGATAGCCCACTCGTTGAAGGAACCCATGAGGTAGTAACCGTCTGCGAAGACAGGAGTCGGTGCCTCCGGGAAGATGATAGCCAGCGAGTCATTCTCGAAGTACCACTCGAAGGTGTAAGCACCCTCTACATCTATTACAACGGTCATGCTTTGCAGCTCATTACCGGAAATACCTGCGCAACCAGGGAAGCCACGATGGAACTCGTAGCCATTCGAACGCCATTCGCCGTTGATGATCATCTTGAAGGCATACGTGCCAGGCTTGATGTTGTCATTGAACAGCGTAGCTTTCTTCTTGTCCTCAGAGAGTTGGAACGGAATCTCTTCCCATTCGCTCATCGTTCCGGCAACAGCCGCTGTCGGCTCAGTCGGTACGGGTTTCTCCGGGAAGATGATGTTGAGCGAGTCGTTCTCGAAGTACCACTCGAAGGTATAAGCGCCTGCTATGTCTGCCTCGAAGCGCATGTCCTCAGCCTTATTCTCGGAGATACCTGCGCAACCAGGGAAGCCACGATGGAACTCGTAGCCATTCGAACGCCATGCGCCGTTGATGACCATCTTGAAGTCATAGAAACCTGCGCCAAGATCATTAACGCTCAGCGAAGCTTTCTTCTTATCCTCGGAGAGCTTAAACGGAATTTCTTCTGTCCACTCATTGAAGGAACCTATAATAGCAGCTGTCGGATCAGCAGGAGCCGGATCGATGTACTTGCCAATGAGCGTAGCGGTAATCTTACCCTCGGTAGGATTCAGAGCGAGTGTTACGGTATCGAATTTAGCGATGGTGTTGTCACCAAGGAAGTCAGCTACAGGTACCCAGGTACCATCCGTTGCACTGCCGACCTCTCTCCAGTTTACACCTTGACCACCGAAGACAACGTTCTCGAGTTTATAGTCGTCGCCGTCTTTCACGGTTGCTTTCCACTTCCACTCGCCGTCGTCCCAGCAGTTCTTGAGTTCGTATTCCTTCTCAGGCTCGCCGCCTTTCTTGCGGAATACAGAGAAGTTCGCGATATAGAGACCTGTGCTACCGCTCTTGCGATAGAGACGGATATATTTCGCACCTACTGCGCAAGCAGGGATGTCGATTACCTCATCCGTCGGCACGCCATTCGAGCTGAGGATCTGGAGGTTGTTCTCAAACAGGTATTGGCACTCGTCGGTTGCAGCAGCAGAGTCAGCTTCTACATTGAAGTCCATGCCAAAGACACAGTCCGTACCACCTGTACGGAAAGCAGCTACCTGGAGCAGGTCGCCCTCTTCCAATGCCTTATCCAGGGTGATAGCCATGAAGTAGTAACCTTCACCTTCTGCATTCTTATGATAACCCTTACCGATCTTGATGGTCATATTACCCTTCTGGGAAGAATTGTACGTCATATTGGAATTCATTCCCTCCGGTCCGGGTTGACCATAACCGTATGCAGTCAGCGTACCGCCTTCGTAGATCACTTCTTCCGCTTTGGTAGTACCTTTTCCGTTGTAAGCAAAGATTGCTTCGTAATCCTCCGGAATCGTCTTAGCCGGATAAGCCACTACCAATCCTTGGGTTTCGAACGTGTAAGTGAATACATAGTCGCCTTCTTCGTCAGCCGTGATATGCATGTTACCGCTTCCGGTAGCGAGGTTAGCGGTATTCTCTGCGCGGGTGATGTTCGCGCCGTTAGCTTTCCATGCGCCGTCGAATTTGAAGCCAAACTCGTAGGTGCCTTTCTTCAAAGAGAGTGTCAACTCTGCTGTTTCTTTATTCTCTGCAGGCGCAAACGGATCGGTGTCTTTCCAGTCACCAGAGAAATTACCGTGGAGAACAACCGTCGGGAGAACAACAGCCTCACCGGTCTTGGTTGCGACTGCACTTACTTTGTTCTCGTTCTCAGGCTCGAACGTGATGGTGATGGTATAGATACCAGCCTCATCAATCGGGAGTTTGTAATCCGAAGTAGGATATGCTTCCGTCCATGCATGGTCTTTGCAGACTTTGAAAGCGATCTCACCTGCAGCGAGCTCGAGCTCGGTCTTCTCCCATTTGTAGGAGCCGTCCTCCTGCTTGATCATGTCGTTGGCTTTGTTAGCCGGATCCCAAGTAGTACCGAAAAGTGTTGCAGAACTACCGGCAACAGTCCAATAGGTCTTGGGCGTTGCACCCGGGTTGCGGAAGAAAGCAATCTCAAAGACGCGACTGTTGCTGCCTCCCACACCTGTGGTAACAATCAGATAGGTCTTGGCAGCATCCAACTCCTGCTTCAAAACCATCGGGTCAGTGGTAGCGGTATTCGATACCGCATACGTAGGATCAACAGTTGCGTCATCAAGGGTAGTTGCGCTCGATCCAGTCACATCATAGATGTTCATTCTCAGATACTTGGATGCAGCGTTGTTTTTGCCATACAACCAAACGGAGTCGCAACCGGTAACCAGATACGCGGTGTAGCGACCGGCTTGCAGCGTAGCATAACTTGCGGTAGTGTAGTACGTGGAGCCCTTGAACGGAGCAAGCGCATCCCATGTGTTGCTGCTACTGCCTGTGCTCGAGAATGTGATCCAGGTTTGTTTGGTTACCGACTTGTAGGACTCATAGCCGGATACAACCAGCACATCGTCGTCCAGAGAGTAGGCGACTTCGCCCGTCCAGCCGGCTGTTGTGACCATCGTCGGATCTTGCAGATCAAGTGTCGTTGTCGGCACTGCAATCTCCATAGCGAAAGCCATTACTGTCGTTGCCATTAAGGCAGCAAAGAAAGAAAAGATTTTCTTCATAATAACAGATTTTTAAGTTAAACAAAAAGAGGTTCGAAAACCTTTGCGCCGCAAAGGTACAACAAAAAAATGACATACGCAAGAGCGCATGTCATTTTTTCTGATTTTTTATTTAAAAAATCTACTTATTTCACAATTTGACCCATCGCATTGTAAACTTTGTATCTACAGGCACACGCTCGCCCGGCTTGACCTCAATGATGTCGCCCACTTTTACCTCGATGCCGTTAGCATCGGTAACCGATGTCGGGTTTTCCCATGCAGAGCCTTCAGGATCGTGTGCAGGATTACTGCTTGCGAACGTTGCACCGCCGATAGATACACAGTTAAAGAACTGGAATTCACCCTCTGCGCCGGTAACGTCCTTTACATAGAAGGTTGCGGTATGGTATTTCTCGAAGTTCTTTCCCTTGATGGCAATCTTCGTAATCTCACCACGTACGGTAATCTCATCGTCATCCTTGATCAATTCTGCATCCACCGCAGCGATAGCCTCAGCTACGTTGTAGATGTCTTTCAGCTCAGGATCCGTGCCTTCTTCAGCAGGCTCACCAGCGCATGTCAGCGTGATAGTAGAACCATTGTAAGAAGTAGCATTTACCGTAAGAGCACCATTTGCAGCGATAGTAACTGTACCGGAAATGAGATAATACGGGTCATAGTAACCTTCCTCTGAAGAAGGAACGCCTAAGTAGGACGGATAATCATATTCATCATCACCACCCGGAGAAGCATAGAACGTACCCTCAGCCTGCGTATTCGTGATCTCATACGTGCCGGCAGGAATTGCGCCATCGAACGAAGTAGCAACGAACAGGAGTTCTGCCCAAGAATCAGCACTCTGCAAGTCAGCCGCGTTACCGATGGTAACTACTACAGCACCTTCAGAAGCCGTGTAGTCTGCGTAAGAAATGTAATCCAACGCTAAGTTGATTGTGGTTACCTCCGTCGGCTCGTAGTCGTAATTCAAATCGCTTTCTTCACCACCTTCGCCGCCTTCTTCGCCACCTTCGCTGGTGCCACTTTCACCATCGATAGTAACAGTTAACTTAGACAAACGAATTTGCTTAGTTGCCTCAATACTCCAAGAAGTTGCATTCGGTGTAGCCTCCTCAAAAGTGAGCTTATTATTGGCAGCGAATTCCGGAGTGATTTTTGTAATAGTTACTGAACCAGCAGACACTGTAAGTTCGGATGCCGTTTCGTCTCCACCAGTAGCATAAACACGGAGCTCCGAGCCAGTGCCATAAGCTTTGTTAGCAGACACTGTGACTCCATTCTTGGTAACAGAGAAAGCACTACCAGTATTAGCCGTACCACCGGTGAAGTCAGCACCACTAAATTCGATAGTTCCTGCCATCATACTGCCTGCGAAGAGGACAGCAGCAAAAAGAGATAAAATTTTTCTCATAAGAATGATTGATTTGAGTTAAATAAAAAGTTGGTTGTATATAAAGTTATAAACTTTAGTTTTCTAAAAAACCGAGCAAAGGTACTGCTTTTTTTTGACCCGACCAAATATTTTGCTGCAAAACATAAAAAAATATTATTTTTTATGCGCCGCCACGAAAAGTTGAACAGAATTAAAGACATTCTGCCAAATAATATATGCCGCCGCTCCGAGTGAAGCCATCGGGTCCAAATAGGTATTCGCCATCCACACACCAAGTGAGGTGTTTTTCTGTCCAAACGCTTGTCCGGCAGTGATGGAAGAGACGCCCTCCATCGTTTTAGGAGCCGCAGCAGGATTGATGAGTACATCCTGGTAATCACGTCCCTTGCTCGGCGCCGGCAGATAATAGCCGATGAGTTTGCCAAGTCCGAACTGCAGCAGGCAAGCGAAGAAAGATAATACTAATAAAATTAGTATATTGGCGATTTGAGATTGGAAATTGAGTATGGTTGTATTCGTTACGACGGCTGAGAGGACAACGATCGATGCCACCCAGAGATAGAAAGGAATCTGCGCCGCCGCCCGAGATAATACAAACTCCTTTTTTGTCCATCTCTGATACGCTATCCGGAGGAGCCAGGCTGAGAAGAAGGGACCTAACAAGAGCGGGGCAACGCGGGAAAGGATTAGCAGGAAAGCGGGAAAGAAAGTCATGTTCGCTGCGGGGTTGATGAGCGGGAAAGTAGCCGGAACAATGATGGCCGTAGCGAAATTGGAAAGCAAAGTAAAGGTGGTCAGATTCTGTATGGAACCTCCCATTTTTCCCGCTATGATGGGTGCCGCCGTAGCGGTAGGCATGATAAAACACATGAGTATCCCCTGCGCGAGCACCTTGTCACCCGTAAAATACATCAATCCCGCATAGGAGGCGAAGGAGAAAAGGAGCTGCACTGCCAAAACGACCCAATGCCATTTATGTAGACGAAGATCCAGCGGATTGATTTTACAGAAGGTAAAAAAGAGCATGAAGAAAATCAGCCACGGGAGTATGGGTGCGAGGGGAAGGAAGAGTTTATAGCCGAGCGCACCGATGAGCATCGAGAGCCAGAGGGCGTTACTGTCGAAGAAGCGTTTCAAAATTCAAAATTAAGAATTAAAAATTAAAAATTAATCGCCCCATTTTTCTACTATCTCGTCCATGATAGTGAAGACCTCATCTACTGTTTCCGCGCGGAGAAGGGCGATGCGTGTCTGCTTGAAGTTATCGAGTCCTTTGAAGACAGGCGAAGCCGCAAAATGGCGCCGCGAATGTACGATTCCTTTGCGCTCGTCATTGCCGCACCACTGTATGGAAGCAAGGACGTGTTCTTTGAGCACGGCGACTTTGTCGGACATAGTGCGAGGGAAGCCTACCCCCGTCCCCTCCCTGAAAGGAGGGGTGATAGGATTCAGATAATTCTTCATCTCTGCGAAGAGCCAGGGTGCGCCGAAGGTAGCGCGACCAACCATGACGGCATCCACACCGTAGCGGTCGAAGCACTCTTTTACGCGCTCGGGTGTGCATACGTCCCCGTTCCCTATGACAGGTATGCGCATGCGCGGGTTGTTCTTCACCTCACCGATGAGTGTCCAATCCGCTTCGCCGCGGTACATCTGCGAACGTGTACGGCCGTGAATGGCGAGTTCGGCGATGCCGCAGTCCTGCAAGGCTTCCGCGAGATCAACGATGAAGAAAGAAGCCTCACCCCGCCCCTCCCCTAAAGGGAAGGGAGTATTGAGGCCCAGCGGATTTACTCTGGGAATGAGGTCCTTATCATCCCATCCGAGGCGGGTCTTGACAGTAACGGGTGTATGGACGGCATTGACGACAGCGCGGGTGATATCCAGCATCTTCGGCACATCACGCAGCAGTCCCGCTCCGGCACCTTTGCCTGCCACTTTCTTCACGGGACAGCCGAAATTGATGTCGATGAAGTCAGGATGTGCCTGCTCGACGATACGCGCGGCGCCTGCCATCGACTCGGGGTCACGCCCGTAGATCTGGATTGCCACCGGCCGCTCGGCATCATGGATGGTGAGTTTGCGCGTCGTGGAAGCGATGTCGCGTACGAGTGCGTCGGCATTGACGAATTCGGTATAGACACGATCGGCTCCGTAGCGTTTGCACAACGCACGGAAGGCCGGATCGGTGACGTCCTCCATCGGGGCAAGATATAGAGGAAAGTTGTTCAATTAAAAATTAAGAATTAAAAATTAAAAATTATTTTTTTTCGGGATTACGGGATTATGTAATGACGAACTATTTTTGGTTCAAGGTCGGATACGAGATGCGATGATGGTTCATGGCGGTGATGCGTGCGACGAAGACCCGGCGGATGTCTTCTACATCCTTGAAGCTGAGCGGTGTCTCCGCAAACTGACCGTCCGCTATCTGACTGTCAATCATCTGATTGACCGCTTTGGTCACGGATGCCTCGGAGAAGTCATCGAGGCTGCGCGAGCGCGCTTCTATAGCGTCCGCCATCATCAGGATAGCCCCTTCTTTCGTACTGGGTTTAGCTCCCGGATAGCGGAAGAGCGACTCATCCACTTTCTCTTTGGGATGGGCGTTGCAATAGGTGTTATAGAAATAGCGCACGAGGGATGTTCCGTGGTGGGTGGTGATAAAATTGACCACCACTTCGGGCAGGTGGTTTTTGCGGGCAATCTTCTCTCCTTCGGCTACATGCGCGATGACTACTTGCGCCGCGTCACGCGGGTCCATCTGCAACAGCGGGTTATCGACTCCGTTCTGGTTCTCTACATAGTAGAGCGGGTCGGTCATCTTTCCGATGTCATGATAGAGAGCGCCTGTTCGCACGAGCAGCGCATTCGCGCCGATAGTCTTGGCGGCTTCCGCAGCGAGATTGGACACTTGCATCGAGTGCTGGAAGGTTCCCGGTGCACGCTCCGCAAGGGTATGCAGCAGTTCGGAATTGATATCCGTCAGTTCGACGAGGGTGATGGACGAGATAAAGTGGAACATCTTCTCGAACATATATATCAGTCCGTAACAGCCGACGGTAAGGAGTGCGCAGATGAAGAAATAGATATACATCCATAGATCGATCGCCGAGAACGCACCTGTCTGGGCAAACGATATCGCCGTGTAAGCCATCACCTGGGCGAGGAAAATCCATGCTGCCGTTTGCACGAGTTGTGCGCGGCGCGTCATATCACTCAAGGAGGACACCGCTACCATGCCCACAACAATCTGGATGAAGAAGAACTCCACCGGTGCAGGCACGACAATCGACGTGATGAGGATGGTCGTGAAGTGCAGGAAGAGCGCGGTGCGGGAATCAAAGAAGACACGCGTCAGGATAGGCACCCATGCGAACGGGATGAGATACACTGTGAGGTTGAACCGCAAGGCGAGGCAGGCCAGGCCGATGACGATAAACATCTGCAGACAGAAGAAGAGTACCGTTGGTATCGCACGCAGGTAGGTGATGCGGAAGACATAGAGATAGATGACAAACA
Organism: uncultured Bacteroidales bacterium; assembly: GCA_902798015.1. Taxonomy (GTDB): domain Bacteria; phylum Bacteroidota; class Bacteroidia; order Bacteroidales; family Paludibacteraceae; genus Colicola. The sequence goes on along the minus strand of CADBVL010000013.1, from coordinate 56,356 downwards.
ACAGCAGAAACAGGCACACCAACATCGACTCGCCGAGGATAGAGAGCGTACGCTGTTTGTTTCCCAGTGACTCATCGTCGTAGGCGCGACGCAACGACTGCAATATCTGATAGTTACGCTCGGTGACGAGATCGCCGTTGTCGATAATTTTCTCCCCTTTCTGCACCATTCCCTGGGTAGGCGAAACGGTCGCCAGGAGTTTGGTCCGGAACTCCTCCGTTTTCGCGGTGTCCAGCACGAGGTTGGTAGCACAGTCATAACCGAATTTCTTATGCGCAGTCATCGGCGTGTACACTTCGGACAGCGGATATTTATGCTGCTGGATATCGATGCGCGTATAGCCCTCCGCCTGCAGCCATTCCATCGTCTCGAGCGACACCACTTTCACATCGCGCTGCACGCGCGGGATATATTTAAAGAAAGGCGCGAAGGTGGACAGCAGTTGCTTCTGGTCTTTCTCCAGTTGCTCGTCCGTCTTATAGATAGGGAAGTCAAAATCCGCGGTGAGCGTTGAGTACCCCCATGGTTTGCCTATCTCGTAATGATACCGGAAAGAGTTGTTGTACCGCGGAAACATCAATACGATGACCGCCGCCAATACCACAAATATGCTCAGCCGAAAGATCGTCTGCGCATATTTGAAATTTGTGATTTTAGATTGGAGATTGGAGAAATTCATTATCGTTTGTTCTTAAAAAATGCTTGTATGAGTTCACGGCATTCCGCTTCGAGCACCCCTGCCGTGACGGTTGCTTTGGGGTGGAAGGTGCGTGGCGCATAGACGGAGTATCCCCGTTTGGGATCGGGTGCGCCGTACACGATACGGTTTACCTGCGCCCATCCGATAGCGCCTGCGCACATGGGACAGGGTTCCACAGTGACATAAAGTGTGGTGTCCGGAAGGTACTTGCCACCGAGCGTCTGCGAGGCGGCGGTGATGGCCTGTATCTCTGCGTGCGCGGTGACGTCAGCAAGGGTCTCCGTGAGGTTATGTCCGCGTCCGATGATCTGGTTCCGGCTGACGATGACGCAACCGATTGGAATCTCGTCTGCTGCCAGAGCTTTCTCTGCTTCGCAGAGAGCGATGCGCATGAAACGCTCGTCTTCATGCAACGAGGCACTGTCGTTATTACATAATGACGTCACCCCTGTATTACGGCAAAAGTCTTTCAGTGCCTCGGGATGAGTCTCGAAATAGTTGCCGATGACCACCACATCAGCTCCGGCATTGTATGCGGCCTGCATTGCTTCCTGCGTCCGTATTCCTCCGCCGACGATGAGAGTAACGGAAGTCTTCGCGCGAACCGCCCGAATGATGTCTGCCGAGACAGGAGTCTTCGCTCCGCTGCCCGCCTCCAGGTAGATGGCTTTCTTACCCATCAGTTCGGCCGCGATACAGGTGTCCACGATAGTGTCTATGTCCGCCGGATCGAGCGGTTGGGTATGAGAAACACGCATCGTAGAAGTGACCACTCCGCCGTCAATGAGGACATATGCCGTTGGGACGAAATTTATCTGCGACTCGCGGATAGCACGCGCCGCCTTAACTTGCTGATCCACAAGAAATTCCGGGTTACGACCGGAGAGCAGAGAGAGGAACAAAATACCATCTGCTTCGGGGGTAAACTGGGACGAATTTCCGGGAAAAAGAATGATGGGCAGCTCTCTCCCATCCTCCCCTGAAGGGCAGGAGAGTTTTATCTTCTCTTTGAGGGCTCGGACGAAAGGCGTCGTGTCACCACCGGTAGAACCGCCGACGAAGATATAGTCGGGATGGCACTCTTCGGTAAAAGAAAGGCGCGACAGGTCCGCTTTCTCCGGGTCCAACAAAATGGCCAAACTTCTATTTTTAAAAGAAAAAAACATGCAATTTATTCTTCCCAGTTAAACGTCTCTACCATTTTGATGACATCTTTGCGGAGGTACTCATATACGGGTGCAAGGGAGTCGGCATTCGGCGGGCAGTTGCAATAGACCGATGCGCGGAAGAAATGGTTCACGGAGTCGGTCACAAAGAACTGGCAGGACGAAGCGGTGTTTCCCTCCAGGTCGAAGAGCACGCCGTACACCTGCGCCTCGGGATGAGAATATTCGCGTTCGGGGATAGCGTTCGCGAAAGAGGCGTTGCGGTACACGAACTCGAGCGCATCGTTGGTCAGTTCGCGCAGGTTGTTCCGAACGGGTTTATAGGAGCAATGGATGGTAGCGTCCAGCGCCGGATAATAGAGGTTGATCCAATAGGGTTCTTCCACGTCCGTGCGGGGCTGCACCACCGCATTTTGCGAGAGAGCGAAAGTATATGGGTAAGTTGAAAGTTGAAGGTTGAAAGTTGAAAGAGGATAGTCCTCAAACGGCATATATGCGGTGTCGGGCACCGTGATACGGTAATAACCATACGGTTTCGGCGCAGTCGCCCGTCCGCAGGAAACCATCGCCATGACCAGCCACAAAAGAGGTAATATTTTTTGCCTAAAGTCCATTATACTCCAAATTACGGCACAAAGGTAGTAAATAAAGTTGAAAGTTGAAAGTTGAAAGTTGAAAGAAGTTTATTTTTTCGTCAAAAAAGCACTTTTTCATAGAAAAAGCACGCGCGCGCTTGCATATATAAAATTATTGTTGTATATTTGCACGATTTTTGGGATTACCATTAAAAACACACGTTATATTTATGAAGAAGAACAACAATTATTGCGTCATTATGGCGGGCGGTGTAGGCAGCCGTTTCTGGCCGTACAGTCGTGCAGAGAAGCCGAAACAGTTTTTGGATTTCTTCGGCACGGGTCGCAGTTTGCTGCAGATGACGGTAGATCGTTTTCGTCCGATTGTGCCGATTGAGAATGTGTTTATCGTCACGAATGTGGCGTATAAGGAGTTGATTTTGGAGCAGGTTCCGGATTTGTCGGAGAAGCAGATATTATGCGAGCCGGCTCGCCGAAATACGGCGCCCTGTATCGCATACGCGACCGCACATATACGCGCGCTCTGCTTGCGTCGCGCGGGCCTCACGGCCGCGAACCAGGACTGGAGCCGGCCGGAGATGCAGGCGAATATTGTCGTAGCGGCGAGCGACCATCTGATATTGGAAGAAGACAAATTCCGTCAGACGATATTGAAGGCGTTTGATTTTGTAAGCAAGAACAAGGCGATAGCGACGCTCGGCATGCAACCCACGCGGCCGGAGACGGGGTATGGGTATATCCAATTCGTTGAAAACGCATTGGACAAGTTGAGAGTTGAGAGTTTAGAGTTTAGAGACATTTATCCAGTGAAGACGTTTACGGAGAAGCCGAACCTGGAGATGGCGAAAGTGTTCTTGCAGAGCGGTGATTTCCTTTGGAACAGCGGTATCTTCATTTGGAACCTGCAAACCATCAGTGAAGCATTCCGATATCTGTTGCCGGAAGTGGCGGACCGTTTCCGTGAAGGCGAGTTGCTGATGGGTACCGACAAAGAGGAGGAGTTCATCGAGCATATCTTCCCCAAATGCCCGAACATCTCCATCGACTACGGCATTATGGAGAAGGCGGACAATGTATTCGTACTGCCGTCGAGTTTCGGCTGGAGCGACTTAGGCACCTGGGGCAGTCTGTACGAGTTGAGCGAGAAAGACGAGGCGCACAACGTGAGTCTGCATTCAGACGCGCTGTTCTACGAGGCGGAAGGCAATGTCGTGACGCTGGAGCCGGGCAAGTTAGCCGTAGTGCAAGGCGTGAACGACATGATCATCGCCGAACAGAAGGGAGTTTTGTTGGTTTGCAAGAAAGGCGAAGAGCAGCGTATCAAGCAGTTCGTGGCCGACGCGCAAACAAAGTTTGAAGGCAAATACAACTAATCATATACATTAAATCTTACATCATGAGTTATCTTAATTTTGACAAGACAGTACTTGTTAATCTGGAGCGTTCGCTTCAGAAGGAGATGATTCGAACCAACCGTGCCGGTGTGTACAACTCGACCACTTTGGTCGATTGCAACACGCGCAAGTACCACGGTCAGTTGGTGATGCCGTTGCCGCATATCAGCGATGACAACTTCGTGTTGCTCAGTTCGCTGGACGAGACGGTGATCCAGCACGGAGCAGAGTTCAACCTGGGTCTGCACGAGTACGGAGAGAATCATTTCAGCCCGAACGGGCACAAGTACATCCGCGAGTTTGACTGCGACGTCATCTCTCGCACGACCTACCGTGTAGGTGCGATGGTGCTTCAGAAGGAGCGCATGCTCGTCAGTTTTGAGCCGCGTGTGCTGATTCGCTACACGCTGCTGGAGAGCGGTAGTCCGACGACGCTTCGTTTCCGTCCGTTCCTTGCGTTCCGCAGCGTGAATGAGTTGACGCATGAGAACCCGCTGGCCAACGCAGACATGAACGACTGCGAGAACGGTCGTTTCAACCGCATGTATCCGGGTTTCCCGAACCTGTACATGCAGTTCAGCAAGGCGGTTGAGTATCATCACGACCCGCAGTGGTACAAGGACATCGAGTACCGCAAGGAGCGCGAACGCGGATATGCCTACAAAGAGGATCTGTTGGTTCCGGGTTATTTTGAGTTGCCGATGAAGAAAGGCGAGAGTGTTATTTTCGCCGGCGGCGTGACGGAATGCAAGACTGCGCAGTTGAAGACCGTATGGAAGAAAGAGTTGGAGCGCCGCATCCGTCGCGAGGACATGTTCTCCACGCTGAAGAACAGCGCGAGTCAGTTCTACAAACGCGAAGGAGACAAGTGTTATCTCTTAGCCGGTTTCCCATGGTTCGGTCCCGACGCACGCTCCACATTCTTCAGTGTCGCCAGTTGTACGTTGGACATCGACCGTCCGGAATATTGGGATGCTATCATCAACAAGACGGCCATCGAAGAGATACTGAACTTCATGAACGGCCGCATCCATGACCTGAAGATGACGGGAATGGACGAGCCGGATGTGCTATTGTGGTTCATTCGCGCATGCCAAAAATACGCGCATAAATATACGGTCCGCGAGGCAGCCGACCTGTACGGTCAGCTCTGTCTGGATATCATCAACTGGTACCGCAAGCAGAACCATCCGCGTGCGAAGTTGCACCAGAACGGTTTGTTATGGGTGGATGGCACACAGCGTCCCGCCACATGGATGAACGCCACGGAGAACGGATGGCCTATCACCCCGCGTACAGGTTATGTCGTAGAGATCAACGCGCTATGGTACAACGCAATGCGCTTCACGGCTGAGATGCTGCGCGAGATGGGCAAAGAGACGAGTGCCGACCTGATGGAGTACCAGGCGGAGATCAGCAAGGATGCGTTTGTGAAGACATTCTGGAACGGGCTGTATCTAAATGACTACGTGATTGACAACTACCAGAACCGCGAGGTACGCCCGAACATGATCTGGGCGGTAGGTCTGCCTTACAGTCCGCTGGACCGCAAGCAGCAGAAGGCGGTAGTGGATATATGCACGAAGGAATTGCTGACGCCGAAGGGTCTGCGCAGTCTGAGTCCGAAGAGCGGTAGTTACCGTCCGACCTGCTACGGCGGTGCGATAGAGCGCGACAGGAGTCTGCATAACGGCGTTGTATGGCCCTCGACCATCACGGCTTATTCGCGCGCATACATGAACATCTACAAGTACAGCGGCGCCAGCTTTATGGAACGGCTGCTGATCGGTTTTGAGGCTGAGATGGACGAACTGACCATCGGTACGCTGAACGAGTGCTATGACGGCAACCCACCCTACAAGGGACATGGCGGCATGAGTAGTGCGCCGAGTGTAGCGGCAGTCATCAGTCTGCTGGATACCTTAAAAAGATATCAAAAGGCAGAAGTTGAGAGTTTAAAGTCGAAAGTTGAAAGCGAGGAGGCAGAATTATGAAAGCGTTAATGTTCGGTTGGGAGTTTCCCCCTCATATCTTAGGCGGTTTGGGTACTGCGAGTTACGGATTGACCCGCGGTATGGCAGAGCAGCCTGACATGGATATCACGTTTGTCATCCCGAAGCCATGGGGTGACGAGGATCAATCGTTCCTCCGCATCATCGGCGCGAACAGCGTGCCTATCGTATGGAAGGACGTGAACTACGATTACGTCAAGTCGCGTATGGAAGGCAAGATGAGTCCGGAGGAGTATTATCACCTGCGTGACGGCATTCATTACGACTACCGCCGCATCGGCACGGACGACCTTGGATGCGTTGGTTTCTCGGGCCGCTATCCGGACAACCTGATCGAAGAGATCGGCAACTACGAAGCGGTAGCGAGTGTGCTGGCGCACAGTCTGGATTTTGACATCATTCACAGTCACGACTGGCTGACCTACCCGGCGGGTGTGTTCGCGAAACATATCAGCGGCAAGCCGTTGGTTATCCACGTTCATGCGACGGATTTCGACCGCAGTCGCGGCAACGTGAACCCGACGGTCTATGCCATCGAGAAACGCGGTATGGACGAGGCCGATCATATCATATGCGTAAGTAACCTGACGCGCAACACGGTGATCGAGAAATACGGTCAGGACCCGCGCAAAGTGAGCACCGTCCACAACGCAGTGGAGCCGTTGGCTCATCCGGAGGAGTTCAAGAAACCCGAACGCAAAGACAAACTGGTCACTTTCCTCGGCCGTATCACGATGCAGAAAGGTCCGGAGTACTTCGTAGAGGCCGCAGCACGCGTGCTGAGCAAGACGGACGGCGTTCGTTTTGTGATGGCCGGCAGCGGAGACAAGATGAAGTTCCACTTCCCCGGTTTCATGCGCGGCAAGCAGGTTCAGGAGATGCTCGCGATGAGCGACGTCTATATCATGCCGTCTGTGAGTGAGCCGTTCGGTATCAGTCCGCTGGAGGCGATGCAGGTTGGTTGTCCGTCAATCATCAGTCATCAGTCGGGTTGCGCAGAGATCCTGCAGCACGCCATCAAGACCGACTACTGGGATATCGATGCGATGGCAGACGCTATCTACGCGATCGTCAAGTATCCGGCGATGTACAAGAGTCTGCACGAACTCGGCATGGCGGAAGTCAACAACATCAAGTGGTCGGACGCTGGTCTTAAAGTGCGTCGGATTTATGATGGTGTCATAAATCACACACTTTAAGAATTGATAATTGATAATTTATAATTGATAATTTAACAATATTATGAAAAATATATGTTTTTGCTTCCAGATGCATGTTCCCTACCGTCTGAAGCGTTACCGTTTCTTTGAGATTGGTCATGATCACTACTACTACGATGACATGGCTACTGAAGAGCATGTTAACTGGTTGGTTCAAACGTCCTATCTGCCATTGTGCACGACGATTAAGGACATGATCAACCTGAGTAAGGGTAAGTTCCATTGCGCGCTGAGCGTGAGCGGCACGATGATCGAGATGTTCGAGCAGTTCAATCCGGAGATGATCGACATCCTTAAGGAGTTGGCTGCCACCAAGTGCGTGGAGTTCCTCGCTACGCCGTACGCTTATTCGCTGGCTTCGGAGTACAACGAGGCGGAGTTCAAGAAACAGCTGAAGTTCCAAGGCGACCTGCTGGAGAACATCCTCGGCGTGAAGGCCCAGACGGTATGGAACACCGAGTTGCTGTACACGGACGAGGCGGCTTACCTGTTGAACAAGATGGGATACAAGACCATTCTGACGGAGGGCGCCAAGCACGTGATCAGTTGGAAGAGTCCGAACCATATCTATCAGTCGGCGGGCGCACCGAAGATGAAGGTCTTACTGCGTAACACCGCGCTGAGCGATGAGTTGAGTTTCCACTTCTCCGATCCGGGATGGGGTAATTTCCCGATTGACGCAGAGAAATATGCGGACCAGTTGAAGGCGCTGCCGGAAGGCGACGACCTGATTAATATCTGGGTAGGCGCCGAGACCTTCGGTATCCGTCAGAACGCCGGTTCGGGTATCTTCGATTTCCTGAAAGCGTTGCCGTATTTTGCGTTGGAGCGCGAGATGGGTTTTGTTACGCCGTCCGAGGCAGCCAAGAAATTAACTGCAAACGACGTGCTGTCGAGTCCGTACCCGCTGACATGGAGCGGCGAGGCGAAAGACCTGAGCATATACGTCGGCAACGACTTGCAGCAAGAGGCTATTCATAAGTTATACGCCGTAGCAGAGCGCGTTCACCTGTGCCAAGACAAGAATCTGAAGACGAACTGGCTGCGTCTGCAGGATGTGAACTACCTGCATAACATGAACCATATTGACCAGGGCGAGACGCAGTACGAGTCGGCTTACGATGCGTTCATCAACTATATGAATATCCTGTCCGACTTCCTGCAGAGCGTGGAGGAGCAATACCCGACGACGATTGAAAACGAGGAACTGAATGAGTTGTTGAAGACCATCCGTAACCAGGAGGAAGAGATTCAACAGCTCCAGGCGAAGCTCAAGAAGAAGAGTTGAGAAATAATAAGCCTACCCCTACCCCCTCCCTAAAAGGAGGGGAACGGGTGAGTGACACCATTGAATAGACGGTTATTTATAGTATTAGTGCTGTTGGCAGCGACCCTTGTGGCCGCTGCCAAGCCGCCGCGTATCAAGACGGTAGTGCGTACCTGGCAGATGCCGTCTTACAGCGCGGTAGCCGATACTATCCCGTTCCGCGACACGACGATGCTCAACTACCACGACATCGATATCCAGCAGCGGTATTCGTTGAGCAGTGCGTTCAATGGCAATATTCTGGTGTCGCCTATTGAGTCGCGCGTGGTTCAAGACCGTCTGACAACGATAGACGATCCGCTTGCCGTCAGTCTGACGCCGTACGTGGTGACGCCGCAGCAGCAACGCTTCTTCAACACGACGACTCCTTACTCGTCCATCGCCTACAAGAAAGGTTTTGTTACCGGACACGAGGAGAACGACCTCAGTTTTCTTTTCACCGGCAACTTAGGTCGCGAGACGAACCTGGGCGTGGAGATGGAGTACCTGAACTCGGTAGGTCACTATGCCAACACGGCAGGCAAGTTGTTCCGCGGCAGCGTATGGGGCAGTTATACGGGCGCGCACTACAGCATGCACGGCGCGTTTGGTTGGAGTTCACTCAGTTCGTTTGACAACGGCGGGTTGGTGAATGTAGAAGACCTGCGAAGCAGTCTGCGTCCTGAGGATATCCCTGTTCAGTTGAACGCCATGACCGGCTACCGGTATTTGAGCGGTTTTCTGCACAACCAGTATGCGATCACCAAAGAGCGCGAGTACCACGACTCGATCGAAGTGGTGGAAGACGGTCAGCGCGTGAAACGCGACACGGTGAAAGTGGAGTATATCCCGCTGATCACTTTCAGCCATATCTTCGAGACGAACAACTCGAACAGGCGCTATATAGAGCAGGTCTCGGACCAGGGGTTCTATGATCATATCTACTACGACTCGCTGGCTACGGACGACCATACGGACGTGCTGACGATCCGCAACACCCTGGCGGTGACGTTCTGCGAGGCGTACAACAGGAAGTTGAAGTTCGGCGCAACGGTTTTTGCGATGAACGAATGCCAGCGGCATCTCTTTGACAGCGTGCCGTACGACAGTATTTTCGACTACCGTTGGACCAATAACACATTCGTCGGCGGAGCGATACACAAGCATCGCGGCGCGAATGTACATTATACCGTTGAGGGTCAAGTATGCGTGGTGGGATACAAGATCGGTGAGTTTGACGTCCACGGCAAGTTAGAGACGGCGTTCCGCGTAGGGGACACGACCTTACTGGTGAGTGCACGCGCTTATGCGAAAAGCGTCACGCCGAGTCCGTACCTGCAGCGTTTCCGCTCGAACCACCTGGTATGGGACAACGCCTTCGGGTTCACCTATCGTTTTCTCGGCGGCGCAACGGTGGCGTATCCCTATAAATGGGTGAAACCGCGAATCGATTTCAGTTTTGAGAACCAGACGAATCCCGTCTATGTCTCGGCTTTGGACTGGAAGCCCCGTCAGTTCCGCGGCAACGTACAGATCATCACGGGTGATGTAGGGCTTGATATCACCACACCGTGGGTGAATCTGGAGAACCGCATGGTGGTTCAACATTCGACGAATGACAGCGTGATGCCGGTTCCGCTGCTCATTTTACAACACCGGCTATACTACCACGGCACATGGTGGAGAGCGCTGGACGCGCAGATGGGCGTGGACGTACGTTATTTTACGCGCTACCATGCGCCGGTACTGTGTCCCGAGACAGGTATGTTCGGTACACAAAGCGACATTAACGTCGGCAACTATCCATGGATGAGTGCTTATGCGAGTTTCTATGTGAGGTCGATCCGCTTGCGGTTCTTCTTCCATTACCAGCATTTGAACCATCTGTTTATGAGGAATAACATTGACTACCTGGCTATGCCCGGATACCCGACCAACCGCGACACGTTCCGCGCCGGCCTGGCATGGCATTTTTATAATTGATGATTGATAATTGATAATTGATAATTGATAATTTAGAGAATGCAAGTTACACAGCATTTAAATCAAATTCTCGTTTATGCGCATGATGAGGCGGAGCGTCTCTGGAGTGCCCATGTGGAGCCGGAACATCTGTTACTGGCCATCATGCGTCTAGGTGAGGGTTCGGCATACGAGTTACTGCTTCGCGCTTCTTTCCGTCCGGAGGAGGCGAAGGAGCATATCGAGGCGTTTATCCGCGGCAAGCAGGGTTCGGTCGAAATGATTGAACGGAGTTCACGTACCAACCGTATCCTTCGCATTGCGGAGTCTATCAGCCGCGAATACCGGTCCGAGCAGATCGGTTCGGTCCACCTGCTGTTAGCCATTCTGCGCGAGCAGATCAACCGCGTCGCAGCGTACCTGGAGGAGACCTGGGGCATCAGCTATATGCGACTGGTGGACCTGTACGGTCAGCCGCATTACAGTTCAGAGACGCCTACGGCAGGAGGCAACCAGATGGGTGACCTCAATGAGGGGCCGTGGGAACCGGACCAGCCGAAACAGGCGAAGAACAAAAAGAGCGCGACAACGGCATTGGACAAGTACGGCCGCGACCTGACCAGACAGGCTGAAGAGGGGAAGTTAGACCCTGTCGTAGGCCGCGAGGTGGAGATAGAGCGCGTGGTGCAGATCCTGAGCCGGCGCAAGAAGAACAACCCGATACTTATCGGCGAACCGGGTGTCGGCAAGTCGGCTATCGTGGAGGGGTTGGCGCTGCGTATCATTCACGATGAGACCGGCGCACTCGCCGGTCGCCGCATCGTGACGCTCGACATCGCCTCGATGGTAGCCGGTACAACGTACCGCGGTCAGTTCGAAGAGCGCATGAAGCAGATCATCAACGAGTTGCTGGCGCATCCCGAGATCATCCTTTTTATCGATGAGATCCATACGATCATCGGTGCGGGTAATGCTTCGGGTTCGCTCGACGCAGCGAATATCCTCAAGCCGGCTCTCGCGCGCGGCGAGATACAGTGTATCGGAGCTACAACGACGGCGGAGTACGCCAAGTCGATAGAGAAAGACGGTGCATTGGAGCGCCGCTTCCAGAAGGTACAAGTTCGTCCTACGACGGGCACTGAGACTCTGGACATCCTTCGCCGTCTGAGTGATCATTATGCGCATTACCACAACGTGATTTATACGACAGAGGTGCTCAAAGCCTGCGTGAGTCTGAGTGAGCGGTATATCACCGACCGCGCGTTCCCGGACAAAGCCATCGATGTGATGGACGAGGTGGGAGCCCGCAGTCATGCGCGCCAACAGGCGGCAGGCGAGACGGCGCAGCCGGCCTATACCGTGACAATAGAAGATGTTGCGGGCGTAATCAGCATGATCTCCGGTGTACCCGTCCAGCGCGTAGCGCGCGCCGAGAACGAACGGCTGCTGACGATGGCGGAGACCTTGAAGCACAAGATCATCGGTCAGGACAAAGCGGTGGAGACCGTCGTGAAGGCTATCCAGCGCAGCCGTCTGGGTCTGCGCGATCCGAAACGTCCGATAGGTACCTTCTTCTTCCTTGGTCAGACGGGTGTCGGCAAGACGTATCTGGCCCAATGTCTGGCGGAGGAGATGTTCGGCAGCAAAGAGGCGATGATCCGCTTCGACATGTCCGAATATATGGAGAAGCACTCGGTGAGTCTGCTGGTAGGTGCGCCTCCGGGATATGTAGCGCACGAAGACGGCGGTAAGTTAACCGAGGCGGTGAGAAGAAAACCCTACTCGATCGTGCTCTTCGACGAGATAGAGAAAGCGCACCCGGATATCTTCAATATCCTTTTGCAGGTACTGGACGAAGGTCGTTTGACCGACCGTCAGGGACATATCGTCGATTTCCGCAATACGATCATCGTGCTGACGAGCAATATCGGCACGCGTCAGTTACAGGAGTTCGGCGGAGGTGTCGGATTCAATGCCGGCGAGGTAAACACGAAAGAGAGTCAGAAGATGCTACTCAAGGCGCTGCAGAAACAGTTCCCGCCGGAGTTCGTGAACCGTATCGACAACGTCGTGACGTTTGAGCCGTTGAGCCGTGAGACGATCGGTCAGATCGTACGTATCGAGATCAGTCTGCTGCAACAACGTCTCAAGACGACGGGTCACCAACTGAGCGTGAAGCCGGAGGTGATTGGTCAACTGGTCGATAAGAGTTATGACACCAAGAACGGTGCCCGCCCTGTTAAGCGGGCGGTACAGACGTACCTGGAAGATCCGCTGACGGAGATTCTGCTTCGCAGACCCAATCAAAAACGAATAACCATCAAACAAATACAACAAAGCGTATGACAGTAGAAATTACAGACGCTAACATCAAGGATGTGATTGCGTCAGGCAAACCCGTAGTAGTAGATTTCTGGGCGGGTTGGTGTGGTCCGTGCAAGATGATGCTCCCTATTTTAGAGGAGCTCTCGAATGAGTACGAGGGCCGCATTGTAGTAGGCAAACTGAATGTCGATGACAACCCCGACACGTGCGAAGAGTACGGCATCATGAATATCCCGACGATGCTTTTCTTCCAGAACGGCGAGTTGGTAAACCGTCACGTTGGAGCATGCCGCAAGCAGGATTTAGCCCAACTTTTTGACAGTTTGCTGTAATTTGGAAGTACCTTCGGACTCAGCTGCCCTGCGGGCATTTCCCCGAAGCTACGTTCGCTCACTTGTGCGAACTGCAAGTCTTTGTGCAAAAAAAAATGCACCTTTATTCATTTTTTTTGCATAAATTCTTGTATATTCCAAATATTTGTAGTACCTTTGCGCGCTTTTTGCGCGCGGTCCGGTAGCTCAGCTGGATAGAGCAACAGCCTTCTAAGCTGTGGGTCTCGGGTTCGAATCCCGACCGGATCACAGACGTTTTCGCTAAAAAACGAGCCAAGCTTGTTTGAGCGAGTAGTTTAGCGGAAACGGCTGGGCTGAGCGCCCTGCGCGCAGCAGGGATTACGTAGAAATCCCGACCGGATCACTTCGCGTTCGGCAACAAGATCGTAAAATCGATACCGCTCCGCTAAATCGATGGGACGACTTGTGCCTCCGCTCTCCCCACAAATTAAAATTTGCGGGGGCCCCATAAAAAGGGAAGGGAGGGATAACATTGAAACAAGAGTATATATATTAATCGTATATGCGTCAATTAAAAATTACAAAATCGATCACCAACCGTGAGTCAGCGAGTCTGGACAAGTATCTTCAAGAGATCGGTCGAGAGGAGTTGATTTCGGTGGAAGAAGAAGTAGAACTGGCGGGTCGTATCCGTAACGGCGACCGCGCGGCCTTGGAGAAATTGACGAAGAGCAACCTGCGCTTCGTGGTTTCCGTAGCCAAGCAGTACCAGAACCAGGGTCTTAGTTTGCCGGACTTGATCAATGAAGGCAACCTGGGTCTGATCAAGGCAGCGGAGAAATTCGATGAGACGCGTGGTTTCAAGTTCATCTCGTACGCCGTTTGGTGGATTCGTCAATCGATCCTCCAGGCGTTGGCCGAGCAGAGCCGTATCGTTCGTCTTCCTCTCAACCAGGTTGGTTCGATGAACAAGATTAACAAAGCGTACCAGCGTTTTGAGCAAGAGCACGAGCGCAAGCCGAGTGCAGAAGAGTTAGCCGACATGCTGGATATCCCTGTGGATAAGATCGCTGACACCCTGAAGATGTCGGGTCGTCACGTGAGTGTCGATGCGCCGTTTGTAGAGGGCGAAGACAACAGTCTTATCGACGTGATGGTGAATGAAGATTCGCCGAACGCCGACCGCGGTCTTATCAACGAGTCGCTCTCTACGGAGATCAGCCGTGCGTTAGCCACGTTGACTCCGCGTGAAGCGGATATCCTGCGCAAGTTCTTCGGTATCGGAACTCCCGAGAAGACCTTGGAAGAGATCGGAGACGAACTGCATTTGACGCGCGAGCGCGTACGCCAGATCAAAGAGAAAGCGATCCGCAAACTGAACACGGGTCAACGCAGTCACATACTGCAAACGTATCTGGGATGAAAAAAAGCCTCTTCGGAGGCTTTTTTTAGTTATTAGATGTCAGATGTCAGAGGTTAGTCGAAGAGTGTGGGTTGGTCGCTGTCGAGGCGTTTGAGGATGGCGCGCATGAGTGTCTCGCGGATGAGGCGGCTGCGATTGGACACACCGTATTTGTCGCAGAAACGCTCCAAGGTCTGCTGCTCACTTTCGTTGAGCAGGATAGAGATACGATGTTCGCGGGGTTGCTTTTTCATGCGGGCGACCGATTAGAACATGAGTACGAGTTTTAATTCCGGAGAGACGAGGTAGCGCCCGGTATAGTTGGTGAATGTATTTCCGTTGATGATCTCCGTAGCGGCAATCTTCGCCTGTTGGAACTGGGCGGATGCCACTACCGCGAGAGCGGTTTTTTCGTTTATCTGGTAGCGGTAACCGAAGTCGATACTCGCATAGAGACCGCCTAAATAGTCTTTGCTCAGCGCCACTCCGTAGCCGAGCGCCATGCCGAAGACGGGTGCATGCTGCTGCTCGATGAGAGGAAGCCGGAGAGCGACCTGGATAGGCAGGAAATTAAATTTCGCTGCGCCAATAAACATCCCGTGGTATCCGAGACCTCCGCCTATGAAGATATGGCGTTGCCCGATATGATGACTACCGACGAGGAAGTCCACGCTGAACCCACCTCCGACAGCGGCATTGGGGATACATGCTGCTCCGCCGCCTAATTCCAGCGCGATGGACGCTTTCTTGGACGTACCTATCTCATCTTTCTGCTCCTCTTGTTCCGCCTTTTCCTCTGCGGGATCAGCCGTAAGAATCTCCTGCACTTCGGCGCGCGGATATTGAAAACGCGCCCCTTCGGCATTCCGGATGATGATCACCTCCTCATTCTGGAAGAGGATGTCGCCTTTCACGCGTGCGCCTGTACGCAATAATAATGTTTCCGCGTGCGCGCACAAAGCGCATAATAGGACGAGAGCGATGATGTAGAGTCGTTTGGTCATGTATCTAAACTTTTGCGTGTGCAAAAGTACTGCTTTTTTTTGATATACGCAAATTTTCGCGAAATTTATACCAACTCAAAGTCAATTTGGCTTCTATTTACGTCTGTTTTGACAACTTTGACGCGCACGGCGTCACCCAAAGTGTGGGTTATACCGTTCTCGGCGCAGATGAGGCGGTAGTTTTTTTCGTCGTATTTCCACGTCTCTCCGGGGAAGCCGACTTTGGAGATATGGACGAGTCCTTCGCACCGCGAGTCATCGAGTTGGACGAAGAGTCCGAAATCGGTGACGCCGGTGATATGTCCGGGCAGTATCTCTCCGATATGATCCGCCATCCACATGGTCTGAAACAGTTTGATGGAGTCGCGTTCGGCTTGCGCGGCTGCCTGTTCACACGCCGAGCAATGCTCACATTTCTCTTCGAGTTCGGCGCGGGTAAGCGGACAGGGTTTGCCGGTAAGGATATATTTCTCCACGAGGCGGTGCACCATCAGGTCGGGGTAGCGACGGATAGGCGAAGTGAAATGGGTATAATGGGAGAAGGCGAGTCCGTAGTGGCCGATGTTATAGGTTGAATAGACGGCTTTGGCTTGTGCGCGGATGGTGAGCAGATCGATTGTCTGCTGCGGTATGCGCGTTCCCATCCGTTTCTTGAATTTCTTGAGGTCGTCCAGTTTCTCGTTGTCGGGCAGGTCATGCACGCGATAGACGAACGGACGTCCGGAGCCGACGGCTTTGGCGACGGTACGGTTAGCAAGCAGCATGAACTCTTCTATCAGATGATGGGCTTCGTTGGGCGACTCGAAATAGATGTCTATCGGATGGTAATGCTCGTCCAGACGGAACCGCATCTCGTCCTGCTCGATGGCAAGCGCCCCGTTGGCAAGTCGTTCGGCACGGAGTTTGGATGCAAGAGCATTTAAGGTAAGAATAGCCTCGGTTTGCATAGCTGTTGCCTCTGTGTTTACCCCGTCTCGATTCTCTCTCGATAGTGTCTCGTTAGTCTGATTTGCGCTTATGACGTCCTGTACTTCGTCGTAATTGAGGCGGGCGTCGGAGCGGATGACGGTGCGGCATATTTTATATTTAAGAACGCGTGCGTCCGCGTCCATAAGGAAGACGACGGACATACATAGTTTGTCTTCTCCGGGCCGCAGCGAGCACAGGTCGTTGCACAGTTCTTCGGGCAGCATGGGGATGACGCGGTCCACGAGATAGGTGGACGTGCCGCGTTTATAGGCGTCGTCATCGGTTTTCGTACCGGGTTTGACATAATGGGAGACATCCGCGATGTGAACGCCTATGCGATATACCTCCCCTCCATTTAGGGAGGGGTCGGGGGTAGGCTCCTTCTCAAACGATATTGCGTCATCGAAGTCCTTGGCATCGGCGGGATCGATGGTAAAGGTGAAAACATCGCGCATATCGCGCCTGCGAAGTATCTCGCGTTCGTCAATCATAGATTGCTAATTTGAGTACACAAAATCATAAAATCGGGTGCAAAATTACAAAAATTCTTGCATATCTGCAAAAAAATACGTACCTTTGCACGCTTTTTTGAAATAATAACGTAAAATAACAAACAATATACTACAATGAAAGTCAAAGTAAGTAATGTAAATCAGGCCGTTTGGAAAGAGTGTAACGTACATGCTACGCTTCCTGCCGACCTGAGCAAACTGCAAGAGATTGCATACAACCTCTGGTGGAGTTGGAACGGTGAAGCCAAAGACCTGTTCCGCTACATTGATACGGATGCGTGGCATCGCGCCAACTCGAACCCGGTCGTTCTGTTGAATATCTTGAGTTACGACAGGATGGTTGAGTTGTCGAAGGACGTAGAATTCATGAATCGTCTGAATGCCGTTTACGCCGATTTCCGCGCATACATGGACACGCCGAAAGACAAGAAGAAACCGACTATCGCTTATTTCTCGATGGAGTACGGCTTGACGCACGTGCTGAAGATTTATTCGGGTGGTCTGGGTATTCTGGCCGGTGACTACATCAAAGAGGCATCGGATTGCAACGTGGACATGACGGCTATCGGTTTCCTCTACCGCTACGGTTATTTCACCCAGACGCTGAGTCCGGAAGGCCAGCAGATCGCCAACTACGAGGCGCAGAACTTCGCCAACCTGCCTATCACGCAGGTGAAAGAGGCTGACGGCAGCAACATGATTATCGAGGTGCCGTATCCGGGTCGCACGGTAAAGGCTTATCTATGGAAAGTAGCGGTAGGTCGCATGGACCTGTACCTGCTGGACACGGACAATGAGTTGAACAGCGAGTGGGATCGCCAGATCACGCACCAGCTCTACGGCGGCGACTGGGAGAACCGTATCAAGCAGGAGATCCTGTTAGGTATCGGCGGTATGTTAGCGCTGAAGAAATTAGGCATCAAGAAGGATGTATATCATTGCAACGAGGGTCACGCAGCCCTGATGGGTCTGCAGCGCCTTGTGGATCTCGTTCAGGAAGACGGGTTGACCTTCAACCAGGCGAAAGAGGTTGTTCGCGCAAGCGGACTGTACACCTGCCATACGCCGGTTCCTGCAGGCCACGACTACTTCGAGGAGGGCTTGTTCTACAAGTATATGAGCGAGTACGCTGAGAAACTCGGTATCGAATGGCATGACCTGATCGGCATGGGCCGCACGAATCCGGACGACAACAACGAGAAGTTCTCGATGTCCGTCTTCGCGCTCAACACCTGCCAGGAGGCCAACGGCGTAAGCTGGTTGCACGGCGAAGTATCGAAGAAGATGTTCAGCCCCGTATGGCCGGGTTATTTCCCCGAGGAGTTGCACGTGGACTACGTCACCAACGGCGTACATATGCCGACTTGGGCCGCATCGGATTGGAAGAAGGTATATAAGAAATATCTGCCGAAAGAATGGATGAAAGACCAGTCCAATCTGGATATGTGGAAGGCCTATGCGGACATCCCCGATGAGGAGATCTGGGCAACGCGTATCGGTCTGAAACGCAAGATGATGGATTTCATCAAGCAGCAGTTCCGTGAGGACTGGATGAAGAGCCAGGGTGATCCTGCCCGCATCGTACGTGCGCTGAACGAGATGAAGCCGGACAACCTGATCATCGGTTTCGGTCGTCGTTTCGCGACCTACAAACGTGCTCACCTGTTGTTCACCGACCTCGAGCGTCTGGACAAGCTGGTGAACAACCCGAACTATCCGGTTCAGTTCCTCTTCACCGGTAAGGCTCACCCCGCTGACGGCGGTGGTCAGGGTCTGATCAAGCGCATCATCGAGATCAGCCGTATGCCGCAGTTCCTCGGTAAGATCATCTTCCTCGAGAACTACGATATGCGTCTGGCTAAGCGTCTCATCTCCGGTGTGGATATATGGCTGAACACGCCTACCCGTCCGTTGGAGGCATCGGGTACGTCCGGCGAGAAAGCGCAGATGAACGGCGTGCTCAACTTCAGTGTCAAAGACGGATGGTGGTACGAAGGATACGTAGAAGGCGCAGGATGGGCATTGACCGAGAAGCGCACCTATGAGAACCAGGCGCACCAGGATCAGCTCGACGCAGCTACTATCTATCAGATGCTGGAGAATGAGATCATCCCGCTGTACTACGCGAAGAACAGCAAGGGTTACAGCCCCGAGTGGATCCAGTATATCAAGAAATCCGTGACGAAGATCACTCCGCGCTTCACCATGAAGCGAATGATTGACGACTACTTCAGCAAGTTCTACAACAAACTCGCGAAGCGTCACAACCTCTTGCTGGCGGACAACTACAAAGTAGCGAAAGAGATCGCCGCATGGAAGGAGAACATGGTGGAACACTGGGACGAGATCGAGGTAGTGAGCAAGTCCGATACGGACATGACGAACCTGAACGTAGGTGATAAGTTCAAAGTAGCGGTTGAGTTGGACACCAAGGGTCTGAACGACAAGGGTCTCGGCGTAGAACTCGTAGCGATCCGCACTTCGACCCACAACAACGACAAACTCTACGAAGTAGAACCGTTGAAGTTAGTCAAGAGCGAAGGTAGTCACCTCTTCTTCGAGAATATCTACCAGCTCGACTACGCCGGAGGAATGAAATTCGGCCTGCGAATGTATCCGCAGAACGAACTCCTCCCGCACCGAATGGACTTCTGTTACGTCCGCTGGATTTAATCAATATGGCCTGCAGCAATGCAGGCTATATTTGTATTTTTTATGCAATAAATCAAAAACTCGTAGCCCCGAGCTTACAGCTCTCCATTGCAGTTGCCTACTTGTCCATCCGTGAACACGTTCCCGCTGAACAATCAGTCAACTCCAATTGACGGTAAACCGTCCGGCTACTCACAAAAACAACACAAAAAAAGCCAAAAACCTATGCAGCACATGGAAGAGAACACTATTCGAATCGTACAAGAACCTAAAAAGGCTGAATTAGTCCAAGCTTGTTATGGAATTATTGGTGCCATGATAGAAGTGTACAAACAATTAGGAGCCGGCATGCCGGAATATATCTATCAAGAAGCACTAACGACAGAATTAGCTGTTAATGGTTTTAATGTTCATAAAGAATTAGAATACCACCCTCGTTACAAGGGGAACGAGATGAAGTCTTATTTAAAAATGGACTTAGTTGTTGAATCGCCTGTCGGTAATATTATTATCGAATGTAAAGCCCTCAGCCAATTAACCGAACGGGAACACTATCAAACTTTCGGTTATCTGCGAGGTACAGGCTGGCCGGTAGCCCTGCTCGTAAATTTCGGAGCTAGTCCTCGCGCCCAGATTGAGCGTTTTTATAACAATGACGGAGTTATAGAAGTTTTTTAACAAATCCGTATGTTTTTGGGAGCAAAGCGCTTTTTTGTGAGCGCAGCGTGTTTTTGTAAGGCAGTCGTACGATTCAAAAAAGTCGTACGGAATGGTTGATGTAGAGTTAGCCAAGGGAGCTTGCTCACTATGGGCAACTATACATTAGACATTAGGCGACATGGTTGCCGTACTGCCGCGTTTTTGATTTATAAACAGGCTGCTTCACTACTTTGTGTTTTTTATGTTTTTTTCTATATATCTTTGTCGAAAATGGGTATAATTGGCTGCAAAATGTAGAAAATTTCGTTTTTTCTGCTGAAAAATTTGCACGTATGAAATACTTTTAGTATTTTTGCATGCTAATTTTAGATTAGGCCATGAAACGCATATTAATACCAATCTTACTGTTGTTTCTTTTCGCGCACGTACACTGCGCTCCGGTGTACGCGACCAGTGGGCACGCTGTACAACATGTGTACAGCTGTAACACTACGGCCCAGAGCATAGGATATATGCCCTCGCATGGCATGCGCAGCGTCAATGCGATGCCTGCCGCCGTGCGTTATTCTGCAACGGTTTTCGAACCCTTCAATGGCGCCGTTCCGTCAGAATACGTAGATGGCAAAGCGCCGAGTAGTTCTTCAGGTCCTCGCAGGGGTAAGATCCTCGGTCCGGATACCGATCCGGCGCAGCAGTACCCCATCGGCGAACCGTGGATACTGGGTATCTTTGCGCTGCTTTTCGGCGGTGTCATCGCTTGGAAAAATCGAACATTTCACGAGACCATCACGGGACCATGTTCCGAGAAAGACCCAAAATAGAACATTTCACGACACTAAAAACATCCGAAGATATGAAAAATACAATGATACACAATTTAGTAAAACATTTACCTGGTTTAAAGCATATTAAATCAGAGTTTTATCGAGGTTTTGTCCTGTACACTTTTTTAATTTCCGCCTTCCTCACCCTCGGCGTGGGACAAGCGTGGGGTGATTACTATTACCGCGGAGATAAAAACTCTTGGGGAGCGACTGCAATGACGGTGCATAACAGTGGATTATATGAATACTACTCCACTTCCGCACAGAGTTTCAATGGCGATAAGTTCAAAATCTCCAAAACTACTGGCGGTTGGGATTACAACTATTCTTATGTAGCAAAAGGGTTTAATGGGGGCAGCAATAACATTGGCGACTATGGAAGCGACAACTGCTATATTTGGGATGGATCTAACGGATATATCATCGTTTACTATCCTAATACAGTAATTAACACAACAAGCAATCCGAAGATTACCTTCCGTACTTCTTTATATGCTCCGACTTTTTATATCAAACATCCATTTGCAAATGGCAGCACATGGAGCTGGGGAACTATGACGAGGACGGGAACAGGAGTCTATACCTATACCGGCAATTGTTATACAGCCAATGGCGCAAATGTGTACACAAGCAAATCGGATAACAATTATTTGTCTCCATCTGGTACGTCCGGCGTAAATAATGGTGTGCCTGCCGTATGGACCTACAACGCAAAATCAAACTCCCTTTCTGTTGCTCCAGCATATACATTAACCGTAAATAGCGGCGGTAATGGCACTGTAACTGGTTCACAATCAAAGGGTATTAAAATGAGCACAGCATACGCTATTACTGCAACGCCTTCTTCTGGTTATCGTTTTGTAAATTGGACAGTAACGAGTGGCACTGCCTCATTTGCCAGTTCGACAAGCGCTTCAACAACTGTTACTGTTACGGGCGATGCATCCGCCACTATTCAGGCTAATTTCGAGGCTCTTCCTGATGGTGAATTGGATATTGTTGCTGGCTCAAATGGTCAAGTAAAGAAGGAAAGCGGTTCTTGGGGTACATCGGCATCATATACTGGAATTAATACCGCACAAGACTTAAATATATATGCTCAGGCTAATACAGGTTATCACTTTGTGAATTGGACAAAAGAAGGTGATGGATCTATAAAGACAAATGCTGCCAATGGTGTTTATAGTTTGACCGCACGTGGTTTTGCCACTGTAACTGCCAATTTCGCAGAGAACACACACAACGTAACGGTATATTATAAGTGCGGAAGTACTACCATTAAGACAGAAACTACCACAAGCAACGTTGGTGAAGTAAATACGAAGAATGTTTCTGCTCCTGCTATCAGCGGCTATACGTTTAGTAATTGGACAGTTGGAACTGGTGTTACGGCAACAACATCTACATCTTCTTCACCGGTTAGCATTAAAACCAAATCCAGCGGAACGTATTCTCTTACTGCCAATTACAACGAGAATTTGTCGACCACGTGGACATTGCGAGGTTCTTTCGTCGATGATTTTGCGACAGCTTATCCTTTCACGAAGAAAACCGGAGAATCTACGGGTAGTGTGGCTTATGCTACTGTAACTTTAAGCGCCAACACCACCTATCGGTTTAAGGTGGTTAACAATGGTGGAACTTGGTACGGAAACGACAACAGCGAAGGAGGAGGGACGTATTATATCAAGGGTACTACGGAGAACTGGACATTCGAAACGTCCCAAGGCGATTGTTACATGACGACCACATTGGCCGGTACATATACATTCAAGATTAATTTCTCCGGCTCCAATCCTTCTGTCTCCGTTTATTACCCCGAAGTATATGCTATTACCGGAGATTTTAACGACTGGACAGAGACCAGTAACATGGTGTTTGACGGAAATGTCGGAACAGCGGTAATAAATCTTACTGCGCGTGATGCTGTATATGAATTCAAAGTGCTGGATAATGGCGCATGGAGTGGTGGAGATCACTCTATCACAGGTACTACGTCTAACCTGGATATAACGGTTGGAGGTGGAGCAAACATGACTATTAAAGCGGATGTTTATCCGAGTGGTAACTATACCTTCACTTATAATAAATCTACTCATAAATTAGCCGTCACCTACCCGACTTCGTATCAGATTTCGTTTAGCCGCGTCCCGACTGAAGGAGGAAAAACGAATCCGTGGGGCAACTTTACCGGTGTGATAGCAGAGAAACAAATCACAAGCGGCGTGACAAAGATTGCAGATGGCGCAACCGCGCATTTCTACGCTGCTAATGCTGCTGATGGTTACACCTATTATGGCTGGTACTCAGTTGACGATGCGCCTAAAGGCACATACACTAATCGTTTAGTATCCACCCAAGAATATAGCCCGACTGTCACTTCGGCTACGCCCACGAACTTGTACGCAAAGTATTACCCGAACAACTACACTGTTACGCTTGATAAACAAACGAGTGATCCGGGTTATGGTGACGGAGGTACATGCGAAAATCCGATGGTGACTTATCACACGGCTCTGCCGGCTATCAGCGGTACGATGCCAAGCGGTACTGGAGTATATGGCTTCATGGGCTTCTATACAGAGACAGGAGGTGAAGGAACCAAAGTGATCAATGCAGACGGCACGTGGGTTCACGGTGCCTCCGGCTATACGACAGCAGATGGCAAATGGGATGGCTTAAGCGATGTAACCCTCTATGCTTACTACAAGCAAGCAGAAATCACGGATATCGAGCTCAACCCTGCTGCTGTAGAATGGAAAGAGAGCGGCGATAACTTCGTAAAGGCTAATCCGATTATTGATCCGACTCCCGGTAGCACCGTCAAGGTTTGCTGGGAACTGCTGTATGACAATGAGGATCCTGTTACCGGACATGACGCGATAGAAGATACCGAAGGCGGCGCGAAACCGCGCCAAGTGAAGTTCAACCTTGGCGGACTGGCTGCAGGTAACTATCGTATCCGTGCGAAACTCTATCTCGGCTCTTCGTGCGGCGGCACATTGCTCAACACCTTCGACAAGACCGTAACCGTAACGAATAACTTCACCGTGACCGTCTTCTATAAGTGCGGCGATGTGACGATTAAGTCCTCTGACGAAGTGGATGCATTACCCATCACAGCAAAGTCTATTACCGCGCCGGACATCACGGGATACACCTTCCACCACTGGGTATTGGGAGACGGTGTAACCTGCACCAGCGGAACAGTCGGCGATGCCGATACTCCGGGAGATGCTACTATTAGTTATACCGCTATCTTCGACGGTTCTCTTACCGCCGTCTATACCCGCAAGCGTATGATCTACTTCTATAATACGCTTGGTTGGAGTACCGTCAATGTGTACTTCTATAAGAATAGTAGTTACTGGGATAATTCCGGTAACAACTGGGGTTCTGGAGCCGATAAAGATTATGAATATACCGATCACCCATATAGCGAACAAAAACATGGAACCATGACGCAGATTGAAGGCACCAATATCTGGTATTTCGACTGCGAGGCTGCCACTGTTCCTGCAGCTTATAAGGATGTCGTATTCACAGAAGCCAACCAGCATGGTTATGGCTATTTCAGCAATACGAACGTTGTACGCCGTGGAGACTACAATACGGCGCTGCCGATGTTTGTGCCTCTCGCTGATCAGAAAGTAGAAACTCATAACACAAATGCCAAATATTATAATAACGGCTACTGGATGAATTATCCGGAGAACACCGGTTATACGCTGAAAATTTATGGTGATCCGCTAGCCAATAATGTAACCGGTGCGGTGCGCGAATATCTCTTCCCATATAGCGGAGACATGAAAATGCCTTGGAAAGTGGATGTAGAGTTTAACTTCACCGGGCAGATTTGGTTCATGATTTATCGAAATGACGGTCAATTGTTAGGGAAGACCTACACCATGAAGCAGGAATGGCATGAAACAGATTTAGACTCCGGCTCAGACCAGAAGATTGAAATCAAAACTTCTGCTCCGGGTGTATATAAATTCACATTGAGTTTCCTCAACGTCGGAACCGTTGATGTACCTAATTACAAATACAATATTAATGTAGAATATCCTGTAAGTATCGGAGACTATCGCATTAAATACAACGACCTCGCTGCATGGTCAGGAGCTACTCATACCGCTTCTTGGTGGCACGCATCGGATATTATCCGAAAGAATACCGGATCTGAAGCGAAGTCCGATACCGTCTCGCTTTACGTCGCTTATGGTTCATCGCCTTCGGCGAAGTTCCAAAAAGTAACGGCAATTAATAATGAAACAGGCGCTGTAACATGGGAAGATGTTGATGGCGGAACGGTTAGCCTTACAGGTATCACGGAGAAGGGCGTATATAACTTCATTGTATCGCAGCCTGCCGGAGGTGCCTCTATCTTGCTCACCAAGAAAGAGAAATATACCGGTAACTTCTATATCCGTACGGATAATGCCGGTAGTACCAAATGGGACAACTACCGTGCGTTCGACCACCAGATGACGTACTCTGAATTCTCCTTCAGCGATGCAAACACAACTGATCCGGCAAAGAAGTATAGCCACTATTTCGCAAGTTGGTGCGAACGCGGTACGAATATCCAGTTCTGCGTGGCGAACGACTACAGCGCATGTATCTCCGATACCTTGATGCAAGACGTAGGCAACCCCTACAAGAACACGGATGAATACGGAACATTGCTCACGGACGGTGCAAAAGCTGCTATCAACGACCGGTACAGTTCCAACGTACGCTTTATGTACAACTACTCTACCAATAAGATTAGCCGCGCATACGTTGCATCCGCTACCAACCCAGCACGTCTGTTCCTGGTACTGAGAGCGAACGCGGAAATAGATGATGAAAGCGGAGAAGCTTACGAAGCGCAAGACATACCAAATGCCGCAATCTTGATGGATAAAGAGAACTGGATATACGAAGAAATACTGTATATCACCCCGGGTACGCGGTTTAAGCTGTTCGCAAGTTATGCGCTGAAGGATCCGTATCGCATGGACAGTGTGCAGTATTTCCGCGGAGCATTCGCTACCGGAGATAATAAAACAACTTGTACCTTCAACGCATCCAACTCGGTAATCCTTATCGGCGGTTCCGGAGGCATGCAGAAAGCACGCGTCATCTATGACTTCAAGACCAACCGTCTGATTGCCGCATGGATTCCGGACGGAACGGGCATCGATAACCCGATAGGAATCAATGCGGATGTGCTCATCGAGCGCGAGCACCAGAAACCGGCGGAATACATCACCTTCTCGGATGATGGTGCATTGACGGGCGTCAAGATTATCTACGGCGCAATGAAATTCAACCGCTGGATCTTGAACAACCGCTCTAATCCGTACGACATCGATCCGCTGCATGCCAAGACGGCTGAACAGATATCAACCTATCACCCACCATTGCCTGTAGGACAACAGAAATCCATCTACGAACGCTCTTTGTACTTCATCTCCTTCCCGTTTGATGTCAATGTAAGCGAGATCTTCGGTTTCGGACATTACTGGGACGAATGGTACCTTGAGTACTACGACGGTCTGACTCGTGCGAAGAACGGCTATTGGATCGACTCGCCGCCTAACTGGAAATATGTTACGCCGGAGATGGCATCGAGCTTCGTCCTCAAAGCCAACGTAGGATATATCTTAGGTATCGACCTGGATTACATGCAAGCCGAGAACGATGCTTTCTGGTCCAACGGTATATCGACCGTCGAACTCTTCTTCCCGTCCACCACGACTGCCACGGGTTCCATCACGGATATTGATGAAGTGGTAATCCCGGCTTTAGGAACGGAATACAAGTGTACGATTAATCGTACCGGTATAGACGGAGACCGCCGCGTGAAGGATAGTTACTGGCGTTGTATCGGCGTGCCGAGCTTCAATCTGTACAACACCGCCGTCGAAGACGCAAGCGGCAATGTGATTGCATGGAAGACCGACTACACCTGGCGTGAGGATGAAAAAGAATTCCCGTTCATCTATAGATGGAACATGTCGGACAACACCATCACTCCGCAGGCTACCAGCACGTTCTCCTTCCAGCCGATGCACTCGTATCTGGTTCAGAACGGAGGTGAGATCCACTGGAAGAACGTCAGCGGCCCGGCTCCTTCTCCTATCGTAGCACGCCGCGCGAAGAAAGAGGACTACCGCGAGTACAACTGGCGCCTGGCGCTGATGAGCGATACGATCCTGATCGACCAGACCTACGTCCGTATGAGCGAACTCGAGCAGATAACCGATACCTTCGACTTCGGACAAGACCTGTCCAAAGAGTTCAATGCATACCGCAGCGACCTCTACACGAAGATCGGACAAGAGCGCCTGGCGGCCAACAGCATGCCGGTCAACACCGAGACAACGACCATCGTGCCTGTAGGTATCAAGGTGTACAAAGCCGGCGAGTTCACCCTCTCCATGCCGGACGGCACCTACGGCGTAAGTATCACCCTCGTGGATAACAACACCGGCGCACGCACCGAATTAGGCGCAGGATTCACCTACACCTTCGAATCCGAAGCCGGACAATACGACGATCGTTTCTATCTCGAGATTGCGAAAATCAAAGATATCGCTACGGGTACGGAGGAGATTGGCGAGCCGTCCAAATCGGATGTCCGCAAAGTGATGATCAACGGTATCCTCTACATCGTTCGCGGCGACCAGATTTTCGACGCCCGAGGAAACCGCGTAGAGTAATTCCCGCCGCAGGCGCAGCCGCAGCTCCGCTGCAACATTTAGCACTTAGAACCAAAAAAGAGCCTCTCGGGGCTCTTTTTTGTTCAAATATTTGTGTATGTCAGAAAAAAGCAGTACTTTTGCGCTCGCAAAAGTTAACAAGACCACTCAAAATAATAATCAGCGCTATGCTTTTGAATATACTGAAATCGAAGATTCACCGCGTGACGGTGACTGAAGCAAACCTCGAGTATATCGGTTCCATCACTATCGATGAGGCACTCATGGAGGCGGCAAACATCGTTGCCGGCGAGCGGGTGCAGGTAGTGGACAACACCAACGGCGCGCGGCTTGAGACGTACGTCATCGCCGGCAAACGCGGATCCGGATGCATCTGCATCAACGGCGCTGCCGCACATTTAGTGAACGTAGGCGACACAGTCATCATCATGGCCTATGCGCTCATGACGCCCGAAGAGGCGAAGAGTTTCAAACCCGCAATCGTCTTTCCCGCGAATAACCGCATATGAGTTTTTTTGAATTACATAGCGAGGCGAAGGGCGTAGGACCGAGGGCGGGCGTGATCCACACCGACCACGGCGACATCCTCACGCCTATCTTCATGCCCGTCGGCACAGCCGGCACCGTCAAAGGCGTACAACGCAAAGAGCTGGAGGAAGATATCAAAGCCCAGATCATCTTAGGCAACACCTATCACCTCTACCTGCGTCCCGGCACGGAGATTCTTCGTCAGGCCGGCGGACTGCATCGCTTCGAAGGATGGACACGCCCGATATTAACGGACAGCGGCGGTTTTCAGGTCTTCTCTCTGACGGACATCCGTAAGATGAGCGAAGAAGGCGTACGTTTCTCCAGTCATATCGACGGCCGCAAACTGATGTTCACCCCTGAATCGGTGATGGACATCGAGCGCGAGATAGGCGCCGACATCATGATGGCTTTCGACGAGTGTTGTCCCGGAACGGCGGACAAGAGATACGCCAAAGACTCGATGGAGCGCACGCACCGCTGGCTCGACCGCTGCATCGCGCGCTTCGACAGCACCGATGATCTGTACGGCTACAAGCAACATCTCTTCCCTATCGTACAGGGTTGCACCTATACCGACTTGCGTCAAGACGCCTCCAAGCGGCTGCGCGACCTCGACCGAGACGGTTATGCCATCGGCGGACTCGCCGTAGGCGAACCGACGGAAGTGATGTACGACATGATCGAAGTATGCAACGACATCCTGCCGACCGACAAACCCCGCTACCTGATGGGCGTCGGTACGCCGTGGAACATCCTGGAGGCCATCGAGCGCGGCATTGACATGTTCGACTGCGTGATGCCTACCCGTAATGGCCGCAACGGCATGATCTTCACCTGGAACGGCGTGATGAACCTGCGCAACAAGAAATGGGAAGATGACTTCACGGAACTTGACCCGCTCGGTACCAGTTACGTCGATCATGCCTACACCCGCGCATACGTTCGTCATTTGATACACGCGCAAGAGATGCTCGGCCTGGAAGTGCTCTCTATTCATAACCTCGCTTTCTATCTCGACCTCGTCACGCAGGCGCGCCAACATATCCTCGCCGGAGATTACTCCTCCTGGAAAGCGGGCGTAATGCCGAATATCATGCAGCGGATGTAATAAGGGAGCCGATGAAACGGTTGGACTGGTACATAATCAGGAAGTTTTTGGGCACGTTCTTTTTCTCCATCGTGCTGATTCTCTCCATCGCCATCGTCTTCGACATGACGGAGAAGATGGACGATTTCTTTGAGCACCAAGTGCCGCTCAAGGAGATCATCTTCGATTATTACCTGCCGTTTATCCCGTATTACATGAATATGTTCAGTTCGCTGTTCATCTTCATCTCCGTCATCTTCTTTACGAGCAAGATGGCCGGCAATTCGGAGATCATCGCTATCCTGGCTGCCGGCGTGAGTTATCACCGTATGATGGTTCCCTATGCCGTCTCCGCAACGATTCTCTTCGCTTTGGGCGTGTTTCTCGGCGGATGGATTATCCCGCGCAGCGCTGCGCGCATGCTCAATTTCACCGACAAATACGTGGAGCATTTCACGACAGAAAATGCCCGTAATATCCAGTTGGAAGTAGAACCCGGCACGATCCTGTATATCGAGTCCTTCCAGCGCCGCTCGGAGATAGGCTACCGCTGTTCGATTGAGTATTTCGAAGGCAAGACGCTCGTCTCGCGTCTGACAGCCGACCGCATCTATTACGACTCGCTGGAATACTGGCATCTGGACCATTACACGCAGCGCACGTTTGTCGGCTTGCGTGAGAGTCTGGAACGGGGAGGACGCAAAGATATCGTCCTTCCTATCGATCCCGACGAACTGTTCATCACCGCCCAACAGGCGCAACAGATGACCACGCCTGAACTGCGCCGCTATATCAAACGCCAGTTGCAACGCGGCAGCGGCAACGTCAAGCCGTTCGAGGTGGAGTACCACAAGCGCTGGGCGATGCCTCTCGGGGCGTTTATCATGACGCTGCTCGGCGTGACAATGTCCAGCAGACGCCAACGCGGGGGCATGGGCAAGAACCTCGGCTTAGGCATCATGCTGACCGCCGGCTATATCCTTTTCTCCACCGTCAGCACCACGTTCTCTGTCAATAACGTGATGTCGCCGCTGATGGCGGCATGGCTGCCGAACCTCGTCTTCTTAGCCATTTCCATTCCGCTCTATATCCGCGCAAGCCGGTAAAAATACAATTTGTCAACTCGATTGGGCATTTTGTAGAAATTTGTCAGTTTTTGGCGAATATATTTGCACATCTCCACGAAAGGCAGTAATTTTGCGACGTTTTTCGATGACATCTGCTCTCAAGGCGCAAACGTGTACTGTGTACAGGGATGCAGACCTACGCATTGGTGCGAACGAAAAACTGGTATTAGTCTTAAAAGAAAGGAACTAACTATGAAGAAGTATTTGTGCAAAGTTAGTTATCTGTTGACATTCTGCTGCCTGATGGCAGGTTTCACCTTCGCGGACGCCGCAAAAAACAATGATAATTTCACTGTTCGCTTCCGCGAGAACACGCTGGTAGTGACATCCACTCAAATGGAGGAAGCCCGCATCTACTCGATGCAAGGCAAACTGCTTCAGAAAGAGCGTGGACACTTCGCAGAATTCGAATTGGACCGCGGTACTTACCGCCTCTATGCGAAGGTCAACGGAGAGACTGTTTCCCGCAGAATTGAATTGCGCTAAACCGCAAGAGAGCCCTAGGGGCTCTTTTTTTTTATGCTATAGCAAAAAAAATAATTAAATAAAGTAAACTTATTTAATTTTTCTTGTCAAAATCTTGTATATTTAAATAATTTGTAGTAAATTTGCAGCCAAATTGCATTTTAAGGCGAAAAATGAAACGAAACATAGCTATTATTGCCGGCGGAGACAGTAGCGAACACGATGTGTCGCTCCGTTCGGCAGCTGGTATCTACTCCTTTATGGACAAGGAGCGCTACGATTGCACCATCGTGGTTTTTGACGGCAAGAACTGGGTAGCCTACCCCCACGCGCGGGGGCGTGAAGCACACCTTCGATTTCGCGTATATCACGATACACGGTACGCCGGGCGAGAACGGCATTCTGCAGGGATACCTCGATATGATCGGTATGCCTTACTCCTGCTGCGGAGTGTTAGCCGCAGCGCTGACGTTCAACAAATACGCCTGCAATCATTACCTCTCCTATTTCGGTTTCCATATCGCGAACAGCCTGATGCTCCGCGCCGGACAGAAATGGCCGAATGCGCCGAAGATCGCCGAGACGCTGGGACTGCCCTGCTTCATCAAATCGAATATCGGCGGTTCTTCGTTCGGTTGCACAAAAGTGAAGACGGTAGAAGAGGTTTATCCCGCCATCGAGCGTGCGTTCCAAGAGGGCGACGAGGTGATCTGCGAGTCGTTCATGAAAGGCACTGAGGTGACCTGCGGCGTCTATAAGACCAAAGACAAAGCCGTTGCTTTCCCCATCACGGAGGTAGTGACGCATAATGAGTTCTTCGACTACAACGCCAAGTACAAAGGCGAAGTGGATGAGATCACGCCCGCCCGTATTCCCGATGCCGTACGCGACAAGATTCAGGCCGAGACGCTGCGTCTGTACGACATCATCGGCGCACAAGGTATCATCCGCGTGGACTGGATTATAACAGAGAAGCCTACCCCGACCCTCCCTGAAGGAAAGGAGGACAATTTGAATGTACAAATTAACCTTTTAGAGGTAAATACCACTCCCGGAATGACGCCGACCAGTTTCATTCCCCAGCAGGTTCGCGCAGCCGGACTGGACATCAAGGATGTGCTGACGGATATTATCGAGAACAAGTTCTTTTAAAGTTGAAAGTTGAAAGAGTGAAAGAAATGGTTGATATCATCAAAGAGATAGAGCAGTTGGACTGGAACAAGGAGCCGAAGGGTCTATACGAGCCCATCGCCTATACCTTGGCTTCCGGCGGTAAGCGTCTGCGCCCCACCCTCGCCATTATTGCGGCAGAGTTGATCGTGAACGGCGGATTGCTCAACGGCGATGCGATTGAGCATGCCGTGCCGGCAGCATTGGCCTTGGAGATCTTCCATAACTTCACGCTGCTGCACGACGATGTGATGGATCGCGCGGCTGTACGTCGCGGACGCGAGACGGTTCATGTCAAATGGAACGACAACACCGCCATCCTCTCCGGCGACCAGATGCTCATCGAAGCCTACAAGCAGTTAGCCCAAGTGCCGGCAGACAAGTTACCGCAAGTACTGAAATGGTTCAACGAGATGGCGACGGCCATCTGCGAGGGGCAGCAGTACGACGTGGACTTCGAGCACCAGAACCAAGTGCGCATCGAGGATTATATGATGATGATTGAGAAGAAGACCTCGGTGCTTATCGCCAACGCGCTGCGCACAGGCGGATATATCGCCGGCGCCAACCCCGCGCAACAGGAAGCACTCTATCAATACGGCCTGCATATCGGCTTGGCTTTCCAGATCCAGGATGACATCCTCGATGTGTATGGTGACCCGAAGACCTTCGGCAAAGCTATCGGAGGAGATATATGCTGCAACAAAAAGACCATTCTGCTGCTGACCGCCTTTGAGCAAGCGGACGCGGAGTCGAAAGCGGAACTGCTGGAATGGCTTATGACCACCGGCCGCGATGCGGAGAAGATTGAAGCCGTGACGGCTATATACAACCGTCTGGGTGTGCGCGAGGCCGTAGAGACCATCATGGAGCAACATACCGCGCTGGCGCTCGCGCAACTCGACAGACTGCCGCAAAACAAAGCCTGCGACAAACTACGCGAACTCGCTGAACGGCTTGCCGTTCGCAAATCGTAAAATTGTAAATGATTAAATCGTAAATAGTATTATGCCTTACCGTCGATTACCCAACACGGACCAAGCACGACTCCATGCGCTGCAGAACGCTATCCAGCGCGCACAGACAGCGGACTTCACCGAGCAGGTGATTCCCTACAAAGTGCTGAGTGAAGCACAGCGGTTCCTTGTGTCCTTTGAGAATGTCGTGATGCAATCGAAAGACAACTACACCTCGACTGTCAATGCGAACAAGCAATACCGTCATATCGTGCAGAACGCGCGTATGTATATCTCGCATTTCATTCAGGTGCTCAACCTCTCCGTCATCCGTGGAGAGATCAAGAAAGAGCAGAAGTTGCTGTATGGTCTGGACCCGCACCAACATGTCGTTCCGGACTTGTCCACCGAGGAATATCTGCTCGAATGGGGAAAGAAGATCATCGAGGGCGAGCAGAAACGTATGGCTAACGGCGGTTTCCCGATCTACAACCCCGCCATCAACAAAGTGAAGGTGCATTACGACATCTTCTGCGAGCACCAGCGCCAGCATACCTTCCATGTGCAGAACACCGAGCGTGTGCACGGCGACCTGGAACCGCTGCGCGCACAGGCGGACGCTATCATTCTGAATATATGGAACCTCGTAGAGGATTTCTATAAAGACCAACTGCCTTATGCGAAGTTGATGAAATGCCAACTGTACGGCGTCATCTATTACTACCGCAAAGGTGAAAGAAAACTCACGGCCGAGAGCGACCGTGAGATACAACGTATAAGGGACAGCCAACCAACTATCCAATGGTCTGTTGAGGAGTAACCACGCGATTCATGTTATGATCGCGGAAGAGATGCGGGATATCGTGCTTCTTCAACTGAAAAGCATAGCATACGCCAATCTTCTTCACTCCGGGGTGCTTGCGAAGGAACTTATCGTAATACCCTCCGCCGCGACCTATACGATGACAGTGATGATCAAACACCACGCCGGGAACGAGCATTAAGTCGATAGCCCCCTTCCAGGTCTGCGTCTGAGGCTCGGGAACACCCAAACGACCCTTGCGCATCATGTCCTCGCCGTCATACGGACGAACCTCCATGGAATAGCGATGGGTCACAGGGAAAAGAAACGTTTTTTGATCCTGATACTTGGCAAGCAGCGGACGAAGATCCACCTCGTTATGCACAGGATAATAGATGAGCACCGATTGGGCATCGCGAAACGAAGACATCTGCTCTATCTGCTCGCAGATACGCGCTGAGTCCGCAGCCACTTCCTCGGGCGACAACATACGACGACGCTGCTCCACTATCGCGCGAAGAGCTGCCTGCTCACGACGAATACGAACCCATGGTAGCCAGGACTTGATGTCATGTATTTGAGAATCGAACAACATGTGTAATGTGTAATGTTTAATGTGTAATGTTTAGCGATTTACCTTTGCGGCTGCAAAGGTACAAAATAAAATTGATATGCGCAAATATTTCTATATATTCTTGGCATTTTCTCTCGTAATTCTCACCGGTTGCGAGGGGGGAGGAGAAGCAAGTACGCCTTCATCCGTAGCCAAACTGAGTAACTTCTATTTCGCTGCGAACGACTCTTTCCCGGGTTTAGGGAAGGCGGTCTTCACGATTGAGGAGCGCCTCGACACGGGTCTGATATGGAACAAAGACTCCATGCTCTTCGGGACACGTCTGGACAGCGTCGTGCCGCGTTTCGTCTTTGCCGCTACACCGAGCGCCGCATGGCTGAAGTTGCCGGATACATTGTGCGTGCTGAGCGGTTACGACACCCTCGACTTCACCAAACGGCCTATCTATCTGAATATCCGTTCGGCGGACCGCTCGACGCTCAAGACCTATGAGATACGCGCTACGGTCCATCAGGCGGACCCGGACCTCTATACTTGGACTATCCTCACGCCG
Source organism: uncultured Bacteroidales bacterium (assembly GCA_902798015.1). Lineage (GTDB taxonomy): Bacteria > Bacteroidota > Bacteroidia > Bacteroidales > Paludibacteraceae > Colicola. The sequence continues at coordinate 21,384 of CADBVL010000013.1, read as the reverse complement.
CAAATCTACCCCATAGACGACAGCGAACAGAAAGTAGTGGAATCCGGCGACTCTTTCATACTCATCAAGTCCAACGGTTTCTCGCTGCATGTGTACGCATCCGAGGAAGGCAAAGAATGGATGGATTTAGGAGAACCCTCCGGCTTGCCGGCCGGCACGAACGTAAGGCAGATCATTAGTGACAGCACTACCCTTTTCTACGGTCAAGGAAACATCCTTTACTCCAGCCAGGACGCCGTCACATGGACGGCACAGCCGGTAGCATACCCCATCGTAACCACGCTGCTCTTCTGGAACGACTTGATCTGGGTGCTGGTGGATAACAACGGCTATGAACTGGCGTACGTGGAGAACGACGAACTGGTGCTGAGCGGAATGAGACCTGAAGGACAGTTCCCCGTCAGCGATTTCGGTTCCGTAGTCTTCCATAGTGCTTCGCTGCGCGAACGCGCAATGATCATCGGTGGTTATGCCGACAACGGCGCACCCCTTAACACACGATGGAACCTCGAGTACTCCACCCATCCGCAACCGAAGGGCCAGTACCGCATCGAGGAGTTCTCTATCGACCGGCCGAGTTTCACCCGCCTCACCGGCATCTCCGTCATATGGTATGACGACCGACTGATGATGTTCGGCGGCGTGGACGACAAGATGAATTATTTCGGACGCGAGATACTCATCTCCACCGACGAAGGACTCAACTGGGTAAAAGCCGACTCGACGAAAAACCAGTTGCCGGAAGTCTATCGCGCAAGGCAGAAACAGACCGCTATCGTGCGCGACGACAATATCTATCTCTTCGGAGGACAGGATGCGAATATGTCCTATAGCGATGTCTATCGCGGACGTCTCAACTCCATAGGATGGAAGTGAAATTGAAGGTTGAAAGTTGAAAGTTTAACGGGCAAGCAAATTTATTAACAAACTAAATATAACACATTATGACTATCAAAGATTTCCAATTCGCCGGTAAGAAGGCGATTGTACGTGTCGATTTCAATGTGCCTCTCGATGAGAACGGCAAGATCACGGACGACACGCGTATCCGCGGTGCGTTACCCACCCTCAAGCATATTCTCGATGAGGGCGGCGCACTGATCATCATGAGCCACATGGGCAAACCCAAAGGCAAAGTACAGGCTAAGTTCAGCCTGAGCCAAATCGTGGACGCAGTAGCTGCAGCACTGGGTCGTCCCGTTCAGTTCGCAGAGGACTGCGCGAAAGCGCAAGACAAGGCGGCTGCACTCAAACCGGGCGAGGTACTGATGCTGGAGAACCTTCGTTTCTATCCGGAAGAGGAAGGCAAACCGGTAGGTATCGAGAAAGAAGATCCGGCTTACGAGACTGCCAAGAAAGAGATGAAGGCGCGTCAGAAAGAGTTCGCCAAGATTCTCGCTTCATACGCAGACTGCTATGTGATGGATGCTTTCGGAACGGCTCACCGCAAACATGCTTCGACCGCTGTCATCGCAGACTATTTCGATGCAGACCATAAGATGTTAGGTTTCCTGATGGAGAAAGAGGTAGCTGCTGTTGACGCTGTGCTCGGCGACATCAAGCGCCCGTTCGTAGCCATCATGGGTGGATCGAAAGTAAGTTCGAAGATCGGCATCATCGAGAACCTGCTCGGCAAAGTGGACAAACTGATCCTCTGCGGCGGTATGACCTATACGTTTGCCAAAGCACACGGCGGCGAAATCGGCGGCTCGATTGTCGAACTCGACAAACTCGATGTAGCGCTGGGCGTAGAGGAACTGGCGAAGAAGAACGGCGTAGAACTCGTTCTCGCTCCGGATGCTATCTGCGGCGACAGTTTCAGCAATGACGCCAACCAGAAGATCTTCCCGTCGAATGCTATCCCCGAGGGTTGGGAAGGTATGGATGCAGGTCCTAAGGCACAAGAAAACTTCCGCAACGCCATCAAGGGCGCCAAGACCATCCTCTGGAACGGACCTGCCGGCGTATTCGAGTTCGATAACTTCTGCGGCGGTAGCCGTGCTATCGGCGAAGCGATTGCAGAAGCTACGAAGAACGGCGCTTTCTCGCTCATCGGCGGCGGCGACTCTGTAGCATGCGTGAATAAATTCGGTCTGGCAGACCAGGTATCGTATATCTCTACCGGTGGAGGTGCACTCCTCGAGGCTATCGAAGGCAAGATCCTCCCGGGTGTAGCAGCTATTAAAGGAGAGTAAGTTTAATGTTGAAAGTTGAAAGTTGAAAGTTGAAAGATATGGAAGTAGTAGGTAAAATTATTCAAGTACTGCCTGCGCAGGAAGGTGTAGGCCGCAACGGCAACCCGTGGAAGGTTCAGCCGTATGTATTGGAGACGCTTGACCAGTATCCCCGCAAAGTGCATTTCGAGGTATTCGGCGAGGACCGTATCAAGCAGAATCCGTGTGATGTAGATCAGTTAGTAACCGTCAGTTTCGATATCGAGAGCCGTGAGTTCAACGGTCGTTGGTACACCTCTATCCGCGCATGGCGCATCCAGCAGGGTGATACCACGCAGGCTGTTCCGGGCGCAGCACCTGCTGCAGCCCCTGTAGCCGCACCGCAACCCGCCGCATCTCCGACAGAGGCTGCTCCGGTGAATATGGATCCGTTTGACGCTACTGCAGGCGAAGGTACCAGCGACCTGCCCTTCTGATGCGTAAATGGGTTTACATAGCACTCCTTGCCGTTTTGTTAGCGGTCGGCGCAGTCATCTGCGCCGTCCGCTGGCAGGCTTGGTTCGTCATTCCTGCTGAACCGCATTGGACGGGCGACACGCTGCAAGAAGTGTTCCATACGCCGGACGCAGACAACGACAGCATCGCCACGATTCTGGTGCTCGGCGACATCCATAGCCGTCTTACGCGGACCGATTATGACACGCTGGCTGCACGCGTACCGGATGCTGATCTTGTGATGCAAGCCGGCGACTGGATGGAGCGGGGACAGGAATATTACCGCCAACTTCTTTTGCGCGAATGGACCAACAGTGCCTTGAACGGCCTGCCCGTCATCGCTTGTCCGGGTAATCACGAATACACCAAAGGTGCCCATAAGTCCCTATCGGCCGCATGGAACGAGACTTTCCTCCACCCCGCTAACGGGCCTGTCGGTGTTCCGGGCGCAAGTTATTGGCTCGACATCCCGCAGATGCGCATCATCGCCATCGACACCAATCCTTTGTCGCATGTTGTCTATCTGACACGTACGCTTACCTGGTTGCGCGAGGCAATGTACAGCGCGGGCGACCGCGCGGTGGTGGTGATAATGCATCATCCCGTACTCTCGGCTGCCAAGGGACGCGTCAACCCCGCTATCTACGGCACTTTCCACCACGCCCTGAGCCAAGCCGATTTGGTGATTGCCGGGCATGATCATCTCTATGCCCGCCGCACGCCGTTCGTGATGCTTAATACCGCCGGCAGAATAAAAAAACAGAAAAAAAGACTGCACAGCGAAGTATGCGACAGCGTCCCTGTGTACGGTGTTCTGACCAACAGCCAACTGACGATTCGTCGCATGAGCGATGGTGTCGCCATTGATTCCATCTATGTTAAACACGACTGACGCGATAGTACTGTCACTTCAGCCGCATTCGGACAAAGCGCACGTGCTGCACGCCTATACGCGTACGGGCGGGCGCGTTAATTATATGGTGTATGGCCTGGGGCGCAAACACGCTATCGGGATGTACACCCCTTTTACCCTTCTTCAGATCACTGCGGACCAGACTCCATCCAGACCGCCAACACTGAAAGAAGCTGTTCCCCTGACCGCTAATCCCGTCATCTCCGACCCCTATAAAAACGCCATCGCACTCTTTTTGAGCGAAGTGCTCTACCATGTACTGCGTCACCCGATGACGGACGAGCCGATGTTCGACTTCATCGCTCAGGCAGTGCAGGAACTGGACCGATGCGAAGAGCCGCAGAACTTCCATCTGCAGTTTCTGGTCGGTTTGGCCGCAAAATTAGGGTTTGCTATTGATGAAAACAATCCCCTATCTTCCCTTCAGACGGAGAGTGTCCAGTGGACAGTCGAATCGAGCAGAGTTGGAGGTAGGCTACCCTCCACCCGCAAAGCGCGCCAAGAGGCTTTGCGTCAACTCTGTTCGTATTTCGAAGAACATGTAGAGACATGGGAGGCACCCCGCTCTTTGGAGATATTAATGGAGGTTTTTGACTAAAATTGCCATCAAAAGTAAAAAAAATGCGTTTTTTTTTGGTCATGTCAAAAAAAAGCAGTAATTTTGCACGCTTTTTTGATGTATAAACCCGTCTTCGTGAGAAGACCTAAATACTATTAAGACAATGAAACGTACATTCCAACCTTCCCAACGTAAGCGTCGTAACAAACACGGCTTCCTGGAGAGAATGACTACCGCTAATGGTCGTCGCGTATTGGCTGCACGCCGCGCTAAAGGTCGTAAGAAACTGACCGTAGCTGACGAAGGACGCCACAAATTTTAATAAATCCTCCGGGATTTAATGGAGTCAACCAGACAACACAAGATCGCTCGTCTGATTCAGAAGGACATGAGCGACATTCTTTTACGGTACGCGCGCACTTTGCATGGAACATTGATTTCCGTGAGCGAGGTGCGCGTGTCGCCTGATCTCTCTATTGCGCATATCTATCTGTCTATCTTCCCGCAGGACAAGGTAGCACAGACCATGACGCTTATTGAAGAGAACACGCACCGCTTTCGCGGTGAACTCGGCACGCTCGAGCGCCATCAATTGCGTATTATTCCGGAAATAGTCTTCCATTTGGACGAGACGATTGACCGAATGGAGCGCATTGATGAGTTGCTCCATGGCTAATCTCGAATCCCATATCGCCTGGCGGTACCTTTTCTCAAAGAAAGGACATAACGCCATCAATATCGTCTCCGGCATCAGTGCGGCGGCGGTTGCTGTCGTGACGGCAGCGATGATCTGTGTGCTATCTGTAATGAACGGATTCGGTACGCTCGTTGAGCACATGTTCTCGGAGTTCGATCCGACTCTTCTGGTCGTTCCGGCAGAGGGAAACACTTTGCGCACCGACACCGCGCCCATTGCTTCTTTGTACGCGCGCGAGGATATAGAGGCGATTTCCATGCAACTCAAGCAGACCGCACTCATCCGCTACAAGGACCATCAGACGCCGGCCCGCGTGATGGGTGTGGACAGCCTGTTTACCCAAACGGCACATATCGACTCCATCATCACCGATGGATTCTATTCGGTTTGGGACGGGGCTTTTGACCGCGTGGTGATGGGTAGAGGGCTGGCAGCGCAAATCGGCATGAATGCGCACTTCACCGGTGCCCTGCATCTCTATGCGCCGCAGCGCACAGGACGCGTGAATATGATGCGGCCGGATCTCTCGTTGCGTCATGAGCATGCATTCATTGCCGGCACGTTCGCCGTCAACCAGGTGGAATACGACGACCAACTGCTGCTCGTTTCTCTGCCGCTCGCGCAACGACTCTTCGACTACGATGAATATACCGCAACGGCGTTGCGGATAGAAGTCAGTAATCCAAAGTCAGATATCAGAAAGCAGAAAGCAGAAATCTCTAAAACTTTGGGCCCCGGTTACAAAGTGTTAGACAGATACGAACAGCAGGCGAGTTTCTTCAATATCCTACGGATAGAGAAACTGTTGACGATTCTGCTGTTGGTTTTCATCCTGCTCATCGCGAGTTTCAATATCATCGGCTCGCTCTCTATGCTGATTATCGACAAGCGCGAAGATATTCAGATTCTCTCGCATCTCGGTGCGGACGAAGCAACGATTCGCCGAGTGTTCCTGATTGAAGGATGGCTTATCTCTTCGTTGGGTGCACTGATTGGTCTGATTATCGGCATACTGCTTTGTCTGGGCCAGCAACATTTCGGGTGGCTCAAGTTAGGCAGCGGCGCCGAGTATGTGATTTCGGCTTATCCGGTGCAGGTACAGACGCCCGATATCGTTTTGGTTGCCGTCATAGTTCTCGCCTTGGGCTTCATCGCTGCGCTTTATCCATCCCGTAAAATACATATCTCATGAGAAAATTGCTCTATATCGGATTACTCGGGTTGGTCGGTATACTCGGATTCTCCTCCTGCCGGCCCTCCACGCCGTACGTCTATCGCGGCTTGCCGAAAGAATATATCCTGGCATGGGAGGAAATCTACGGATATGCCTATGACTCGGTGCCTTGTCCGGTGGTGGCACTGGACCTGTACTCCAAAGGTCTGGAATTGGATGCGAACCATCGGATGCGGGGCACGGGGTACAATCTCTATATATCCGATATCTTCGTTCCGGAGAGTCACGGCAAAGACACTTTGCGGCTGGTAGCCGGAAAATATCATAGCGAACGTACGGGTCTGCCCTTCACTTTCCTGCCAGGCAAGAATTGGGATGGTCAACCGACGGGCATGTATGTGCTGTACGTTGAGGAAGGCAAGTTACAGTCTATCCAAATGCTGGATTCCGGATATATCGTAGTCAAAGACACGACGTCTGTCATGAAAGATCTGGAGTTCACGCTCTATTATCGAAGCGCTTACGGTTCGCGCATCACGTACAAACCGCATTTCCAAGGCGTTCTTTATCCGTGGGAAAAACGATAACATCTGATGCAGAACTCCGGCGCGAATACCATACCTGGTTGCGTCTGGAGCGCGGTTATTCACCGAACACCATCGAGGGCTATGAGATGGACCTCGACAAACTGTGTGCATACGGAGAGAAGCACAAGGTTGACATCGTGCATATAACGTTTGACGAACTGCAGGACTTCATTTTCGAGCAATTCAAAGAAGTCCGTTCAGAAGCTACGCAGGCGCGTATTCTGGCGGGAATCCATTCGTGGTTCCGCTTTCTGCTCTACAAAGACTATATTGACCAAGACCCTTCCGAACTGTTAGAAGGTCCGCGGAAATCCAAACATCTGCCTACGGTGCTCTCGCTGGACGAAGTGAACCGAATGATGGCGGCGATCGACTTGAGCAGTAACGAGGGGCACCGCAACCGCGCGATGATGGAGATGCTCTACGGCAGCGGACTGCGCGTGAGCGAACTGGTCAATCTGCAGTTGAGCAAGATATATCTTCACGAGCACTACATGCTTATCGAGGGAAAAGGGTCGAAGCAACGTCTCGTGCCGCTCTCGCCGGTAGCCGAAGAGTGGTTCGGATACTGGATGCAAGAACGGGCTACCTGGCCTCTCAAGCCCGAATCCAAAGATATCGCGTTTGTGAACCGCTACGGTCGCCCGATGACCCGCGCTATGGTTTTCACCATCGTGCGTCGTCTCTGTGCGGAAGCGGGCATCACTAAGACGGTCAGTCCGCATACACTGCGCCATTCATTTGCCACCCATCTGCTGCAGAACGGCGCGGATCTGCGCGTCATACAACAACTGCTCGGGCATGAGGATCTCGCTACCACAGAGATATACACGCATATCGATGTACAGGATCTCCGCAAAGCGATTCTGCAATGCCACCCGGCAAACGCGATCGGCAATCAGGTCGCAAAAAACCGTACCGCTCTGCTAAACGGTGAGGCGACTGATGCCTCCGCTCTCCCCAAAAATTAAAATTTTCGGGGCCCTATAATGAAACGAATACTCTTCATATTGTACACTATTCTCTCCCTGCCTATTATGGCGGTCGAGACCATCATTGTCGGCGAAGTGGTTAATGAGACGACCGGTGAGGCTATACCGAATGTGAACATCCATTTCCGGGGCACGAAGATCGGTACTACTTCAGACGAGCATGGTAACTATGCGTTGCGCGTGGATATGACGGCGAAGAGCCAACTGGTCTTCTCGGCTGTAGGCTATTACACCCAGCGTTTCGATATCGATCCGGGCGCGATGGCGGGTCTGCAAGTCGCGATGCGGGAGAAGACAGCGATGCTCACGGAGATCGTGGTAGCGCCGAACGAGAATCCGGCTCTGGAGCTCTTACGTCGGGTACGGGAGCACCGTGAAGCAAACGACCGCACCAAGCATCCGGAGAACAGCGCCGTGCTGCAGCGCGAACAGACGTTGTATGTCTCGCATATCAACCGTCGTCATCTAAGGCGTGCATTATGGCGCAGCCTGCAAGAAGGCATGATCGCGCAGGAAGACTCCACCTACATCCTTCCGCTCTACCGTGAGACGCAGTCTTTCCGCATGGCGGGACAAGAGATGATTCCTGCGAATGACCAACGTACACAGGCCCTTATCCTGTCCGAGACGGATTATTCGGCATTACTTGGCGGCGAAGGCAACCTCAATCTCTATGCGCCATCGGTCAGCCTCATGGGGCATGCCTTTCTCTCTCCCCTCGCATCGGGAGGAAACCTGTACTATAGATATTATCTCGATGATTCGCCGGATAGTCTCCCTTCCTTTCAGGGAAGGGCTGGGGATAGGCTCGTTCGAATTGTCTTTCGCACGAGAAACCCCTTCTACGCAACGTTTAACGGCGAGATGATCATTGATACCACCACGTATGCGTTGCGTGCTTTCAAGGCCTATGTACCGCCGGAGGTAGCCGTCAACTACGTGAACGACATCCATATCTCGCAGACGCTCGCCCCGGATGGCCTTATTGCGGAAGAAACGGTCTCCACCCTGCTCGATTTCTCCGTCAAATCAGAGAAAGCCGGTACGGTCTTTCCTTCGGTGCTGCTGACCACCGCTCTGCACAATCCCAATCACGCCCCGGAAGCCAACTCCATAGCCATCAACGACAGCATATCCCCCATCTCCCTTCCTTTCAGGGAAGGGCCGGGGTTAGGCTCTCTCTCAGCTGATTCCGCTTTCGCGAAACTGGACAGCCTGCCCATCATCCGTGTCGCCAAATGGTTCGCCACCATCGCCATGACGGGTTATATCCCTACGGGCACTCCGGTAGATATCGGGCATATAGAGGAGATATTACAGGTGAACCAGCACGAAGGTGTGCATGTCGGACTGCCTTTCCGCACCAACGAGAAGTTATCAAAAGTGGTCTCGTTGGAGGCTTCAGTGGGCTATGGTTTCAGGGACCGTCAATTCAAAGGGATGGGCCGGGTGTCGGTCAATCTGCCTACGGAGCGGAAGAATATCCTGCAATTCGAGTATAACGACCGGTATGTCTGGTCGGAGGTGGATGATTTCGATCGGATGCTGCGGGAGAACTCCATGGGATGGGGAAACTTCGACTTCACCGCTTACGCTTTCCAAGCGCTTTTCCGCGACAGTTTATGCGTCAATACCGCAATCCGGCAGCGTCAGTTGCAATTCCATTGGTTCGCCGACTGGACCAAGAATGTAGAGACACACGCCTACATCCGCGCCGGTTGGAATTTTAATCTCCCTTCCCTTCAGGGAGGGGCGGGGGTAGGCCCATATTCCTACCAGTCGCTATCTCTGATCGCCCGCCTCAGTTGGGGTGAACGGAAATACGATGGTTATTTCATGCGCCGCTACGCTTACTCATCCCGTTATCCGGTATTGTATCTGGGTGCAGAGGCCGGGCATTGGGCGGACGCAAACTATTCGAAGATATACTTCCATCTGCGAGCGATGCTCACGCAGCATGCAAACCTCGGTATGGGCGGCACGCTGACGTATGCATTACAGGCCGGTGTATTGATGGGACGGGTGCCGGCTACGCTCTTATGGCAGGCGAATGCTAACCAAGGCTATGCGTATGATCCCTACCGCTTCACTTTCCTGCACGGATATCAGATGATGGCTAACCGGTATGTAACATTGCAGACGGAATGGAACGGCATGGGTGTACTCTTTAATCTCATTCCGGGTGTGCGCTGGTTGCATCTGCGCGAACTCGTAGAAGCGAAGATAGCGTACGGCTATAACAGCCAGGCGGAGTACGGCACACCACGTTCGATGCTTTATACGGAGGTGGGCGTCGGTATCGGTAATATATTGCGTATCTGCGATCTCTATTCCGCTTGGGCTATTACGCCGAGTGTCCAATGGGCGATTCGTTTCCGTATTCACTTGGGATTATAGAGCTAAGACAAAAAGAAGAGGACCTCTTGCGAGATCCTCTTTCTTTTATCAGCAGTTCGATTAACGAACAAACTGGAGGTTACTGTTCATTCCGTTGATCGGACGCATCAGTCTGCTCGTGCGAGCAGCTGCTTTGCGTGCCGGAGCACCTGCGTTAAGAGGCGCGAACGAGATATCGAACATACCATCGCCTAATTGTTGATCTTTCTGATCTTTCGGATTGATGTACACAATGATAAATCCGGCTGCTGCACTTTCTGCGGAGGGCACAAGTGTACCGCCTTCGCCCGGAACTATATCCAATGTGATCGCAGTGGAGAAGCTAAAGTTCGCGTCAAACATGTACAGGTAAGGAACATAAGTCGTGCCTTCGATGTCAACAGGATCACCCTTAGTAGGCTGTATCTGGAACATGTGTGTCGTTTCGTCGAATACACCATAAACAACCGGCATGTCCGCAAAGAGACCCTCGATTGCATAGAACTGACCTACGGTCGGATCCTCGTAGCTGGTTACCGTTACGTTAGCGCTTACCGGAGTTGTCTCATCTATGGGGTCCGTACCCTTGATGGTCCAGTGGCCTTCGTAGGTGGTAACGTCCGCGTCAACAACTACCGGTTCCTTTTGATCTGCCAACCAAGCCTCTTTGCTTACATAGAAGCGGAAACCTGCATAGTTATACAGATCATATTCGCCTCCAGCGAAGAATCCAAATGCATAGAACTTCGATGCTGCATCGAAGGTTGCACGACCTGCAGCGGCATCGTATACACCGGCAGAATTTGCCTTCATGTTCACAAGGATCATGTCACCGAGATCCTTATACAACAAACCGAGCAGTGCGTCATCTGCGAACAATGCTGTACCATCTGCGAGGAGATCAAGCATAAAGTTATATTGACCTTTATTAATTGTAAACGCTTCGGCATACGGATATCCATTAGGCAGACCCGTATCAGGATCTTCTGCAGTAGCAGCCGTTTTATACGCATTGATAACACGAACGCGGGTCCCTGCATCTTTCGGCAGTACGGAAGATTGATAATCAACAATCCACGCTATACCTGCCGGTAAACCGAAGGTGGAGCACAGGCCTGCATCATCAACCCATACACCTTTCTTAATATCAGACCATGCGACTACGCTTACCTTGTATGCAAAAGAGGTTCCTCCTTGCAAATACGGGCTTACTTGGTCTTCCGGCAATGTGAGTTGGAAGGAATAGTTTCCAAACACTTCTGCATCCGGGAAAGTAACTTTGGTAGTTACTTCTTTGTCGCCTGGAGCAAAAATAATCACAGGATCAATTTTAAATACCGGGTCAGCCTCTACGACCAATTTGATCGTATCAGCCTTCTCTATGTTGGAGGTACGGAACAGTGTGAAACTTGTCTCCAGCGGCTCCTTGTTCATGTCTAATTCAACCGACTCACCAGTACTGGCAAAGGAGATTGCGCCCGGCACGTCCAGCGGAGACGGCTCGCGCTCTACGTTCTTCTCGCAAGCCGTGAATGTGAACACGGCTGCTGCGAGAAGGAGCAAATATTTACTAATCTTTTTCATAATCTATAATTTTTTAGGATTAGGGGAATGGCACAAACGGGTTAGGATCGGTGATACCCTTGTTAGCCTCCATTTCGGCTTGCGGGATACGCCATAACAATACACCGTGTCTTGCGGGTACGTCTTGATTTGCCCATGCCTCCGGCCAGTTGGTCGAGTTGGTACGAATAATCGGTTTCTCGAGACGCATGATATCGCCCCATGCAAAACCTTCACCCCAGAGCTCTACACGACGTTGCCACCAGATCTCATCCTCGAGACTCAAACCATGTTGAGCTACGTTGTAGGACGGATCACGATACTTCTGTACGAAGTTGAGCAGTACGCTTGCGCCGTCACCGCCCGAGCGAGCGAGACCCTCTGCTTTGATAAGGTGTAACTCCTCAGCACGCATAAGAATCCAGTCTGCTGCTGCAGCACCGTCACCGGTGGTAGAACGGTCGCCCGTACCGAACTTCACGTTCGTATATACATTATCCGCATTTTCCTGGATAGTTGCTTTGGCAGCGTTGTAACCCGGAGCATCCAGCAGCGGAGACTCAAGGTTTTCATCCAGCCACCAGCCCTTACGTACGTCGGTAGCGGAAATCTCGTCATAGAGCTCACTGGCAATCGAACGGGTTGCGCCTACGGATGTATAACCATCCATGAAGAAGATCGACATGTGCGAAGGCCAGTTAACGATACCGGTCTTTACGACATCATTGGTCTCTACGATGATGTTCGCCCAAAGTACATTGTGCTGCGCTGCATCTGCGAAGCCCGGTTCACCTGCCTCAGCAATCGACAGCGGCTCTGCGCCACTTAACTTCAATGCCTGATCAGCATCCTTAGCAGCATCTGCCCACTCACCCTTAAGAAGGTTCAGACGAGCACGCAAACCGAAAGCAACGGCTTGATCTACGAAACCTTTGTCCGGACGCTTGTAGCCATTAAGGCTGTCGCATGCATAAGTCAAGTCCTCTGTACAAAGCTTGAACAACTCTTCCAGAGTAGCACGCGGGTTGTTGGTGATGCGCTCTGCAGGCATGTTTTCCAATACCAACGGAACAGTCAGTGCACTCTTATCCGTCGTGCGGTAGGTAAACTGATAGAGTTGAGCCAGATTCATATAGCACATTGCGCGGACGGCCAGAGCTTGGCTCAACGCATATTTCTGTGCACCCGGCTGCTTGCGGTCAACCATACCAATCACGTTGTTACATGCGAAGATGATCTTGTAGTACTCACCCCATACCAAGTGGTCAATCAGACCTTTGGTGGTCGTCAGCGTGTTGTCGCGGTTCGAGGTGAAATCGGCGTATTGGAACCAGTTGTATCCAGTGTTCGGGCTTACAAGATCCTGTCCCTGCTCATCCATGAACAAGCAGATGGCTGCGTAGCCGTAGTCGTTGTGGCGCTCGTAGCCAAGGTCTCCCAGACCGGAATAAACCTGAATAAACTGCGCGTAGATAGCAGACAAGTCTGCTGCTGCTGTTGCAGGGTTCTGCTGAGCAGCTTCCTCTACCTGGTCAGGTGTTTTCGTTCCACCTTCGGGAACGGCATTCATCCATTCACTACAAGAAGCGAAAGACAAAGCGGTTACGAGGAGAACAGATACATATTTACTAATCGTTTTCATATTAATCTCCTTTCTTTAATTAGAACGTGATACTTAAACCGCCCGAGATAGTACGCATCGGAGAGTAGAGCGTGTTGCTGGAGCTGGTAAAGTTCTGACGCGGATCCAGACCCTTGCGAGCGGACCAAAGCGCTACGTTGTCAGCTACTGCATACAGACGAATCTTCTCGCTGGAGACTTACGTAGTTACTGCTGATCAACCAACGATCGGAAACACCGTTTACATACTGGTCACCGGCGTTGATAGCAGGCACATTGGTGTTGGTATTCTCCGGCGTCCAAGCATTGAGAATATCCAAGTGCCAGTTCTGACCGGCGCTGGTGCCGTAACCGCCGTGCATAAAGTTACGATAGGCGTTATCGTACAGACGACCACCTGCCTGATAGTTGAAGGCGATAGACAGATCTACACCATATACATCGAGAGTCGTTCCGAAACCACCGTAGATTTTCGGCAGCAGGTCACCGGTCTCATAGCGGTAGTTACTGTTCGCTTCGCTATAGTTCTCCGTTACACCACCCTTGATAATCTTCTGACCCGGGTTATTCGGATCATCTATATCAATGTACCACTGCGATTTACCGGTAGCGGGGTTAACACCTGCGTAAGCAGGCAAGTAGCGGTTGTACATAGACTCGCCCTCGCGATAGATGGAGGTTCCATCAATCCACTGACCACCCAGATCCGGATCCAGTTTCAGGATGCGGTTCTTGAAGTAGGTCAAGTTCAGATAAACAGACCAGGTTACGTTACGGGTCTTGATCAACTGACCGCGGAGCTCGGCATCCATACCGGCATTGCTTACAGAACCGATATTTACAGGGATCTCGGTGTAACCGTTAGAAGCGGCAACCGGCTTGTAGTACAACATGTTCTCCGTGCGACGACGCCAACCCTCAATCGTACCGGTCAAGCGCTCTCCGAAGAAACCGAAGTCAATACCGGCGTTGAAGTTATACGAGGTCTCCCAGGTCAAATCTCTGTTACCTTTCTGAACCATAGTTTTAGCGTACTCCCCGTTGTTCTCGTCGAAGGAGTAGAGGTCAGCCCATACGTGGTAGTTTCCTAATGCATCGTTACCTTGCGAACCGTAACTTGCTTTGATTTTCAACAGGTCCACATTCGTAACGCCATCCATGAACGGCTCACCCTTGATATCCCATGCAGCACCAACGGACCAGAAGTTACCCCACTGGTGACCCGGAGCAAAACGGGAAGTAGCATCACGACGATAACTTGCACTTACATAGTAGCGGCTTGCGTAGTCGTACTTAGCCTGAACGAGGATACCCTGCGTGAAATAGCTGTCGCTGGACGAAGATACGCTCGGATTCAAAATCGCGTTGTTGATCTCGGCAATGAACGGACTAACCAGCTTGTTCTTCGAACCCGACATCGAGGAAGTAGTCAAGTGGTAGTTCTCGTAACCGAGCATTACATCCACGTTGTGCTCACCGAACTTACGTGCGTAATTTGCCAGATATTGCTGGTCAAATGCGGTAACGCGCGAGGTAGCTACATAAGCCGAACCGCCACGCTCTGCATACTGACCGTAGAACGGGTTGGTCGTCTGGTTGTAGCGAACGCCTGCATAGTGCAGACCAAGGTTTGCAGTGAACTTCAAGCCCTTGATCGGCTCAACCTGAACGAACCACTTACCGGTGAAGATATCTTTCTTATACTGCGAGCGATCCAAAGCAATTGCGCTGGCCGGGTTCGACTGACCCATGAAAGCACGGGATGCACCCGTAACCGTTTTGGCGTCTCCGTAGTCATACATGATAAAGCCGTTACGGTCGCGCATAATCTGACCGTTTCCGTCGCGGATATAGAGCGGATAGATAGGAGCAATGTTATCAGCAACATAGAAGATGTTTGCCGACGAATATGCACCGTACTCATCCTCCTGCGGATAACGCATATCTGCGTGGCTGTAGCTCATGTTCGTTCCGATCTTCAACCATTTCTTTGCCTGATAATCTACGTTCGCACGGGTCGTAACACGGCGGAAGCCGGAGTTCTGGATAATACCCGAGTCATCGAGGTAGCTGGCAGAAGTGAAATAGGTCAACTTGTCGGTCGAACCGGAGATGCTGAGGTTGTACTCCTGACGGAGGTTGTTGGATTGGAACAACTCGTTGTACCAGTTGTCGGCCTTGAGCATGTAACCATCCGGGGTTACATAACCGGCCGTAGCACGCGGGTTCAACTTAAAGTTCGTACCTACCAGACGCTCGTCTTCAGGAACAGCAAATACCTGATAACCCAAACCGCCGTTTGCAGCAGTCAACAGGCTGTTAGCCGTGTTGTGCGCTCTCGTCGCGTCGCCATACTGTGCAAAATACTGGTTGTACAGCGCGGTATAATAGTTCTCGTAGTACATACCTGCGTCGCGCATTACGTCGTAAGAAGGAACACCACGCTGGTTAACACCCCACTTTGCTTCGAGTTTTACCTGAGCGTCACGGGTGTTACCACGTTTGGTCGTGATAAGGATCACACCGTTGGCACCACGGGCACCATACAAAGCGTTGGAAGCGGCATCCTTCAAGACAGTAACGGACTCGATATCAGCGTTAGACAACGTGCTGACATCATCGCCGGAAGCAGGCACACCATCGATTACATACAACGGGCTGTTGCTCGCGTACATAGAACCGATACCACGGATGATAACCGAACTGGTGGTACCCGGCTGACCACTGGTGCTCAAACCCTGAACACCGGCAACCTGACCTGCCAAAGCATTGGTAACGTTACTGGTCTGACGTTTCGTAATCTCATCCGCCTTTACAACCGAAGCTGCACCGGTGAACGATTTCTTCGTCGACGTACCGAAAGCTACTACCATGACTTCGTCAAGTTGCTTGCTGTCTTCCATCAAATTAACAACTACACCATCCTTGGCAGCAACTTCCTGAGTCGCCATACCAATGAACGAAACAACAAGCACAGAATTGGGATCTACATCGAGGGTGAACTTACCATCAACGTCGGTAATCGTACCCTTCGAAGTACCCTTCACCTGAACCGAAGCACCGATGATCGGCTCGTCGTCAGCTGCATTAAGGACGGTACCTGAAATCGTTTGGCTCTGAGCCAATACC
Source organism: uncultured Bacteroidales bacterium (assembly GCA_902798015.1). Taxonomy (GTDB): domain Bacteria; phylum Bacteroidota; class Bacteroidia; order Bacteroidales; family Paludibacteraceae; genus Colicola. The sequence continues at coordinate 5,104 of CADBVL010000013.1, read as the reverse complement.
TGTCCGAAGGCTATAAAGCAAACGGACAATACGAGTAAGAATTTCTTCATACCTTGAATTGTTTGTTATACATAAATAATTCCGCCCAAAGGGAATTTTGCGGCAAAAGTACTACTTTTTTTTTATTTACACAACATTTTTGTCACCTCTATCGGCAAAAAAGTGTAATTTTGTTACTTTTGTAAAGTCAACTTAGCAAAATCAGGGTATTTGCGCGCGCATAGGCGCGTTTCCTAATATTATTCGCGTACCAGACTATCCAGAAACGCTATCATCTTTCTGTTGACCTCTTTCGACTCCTTCAAATCGGGTTTGCTCACGTTATGCACATGCCCCGCTTCCTTGCGTTTACTGTCAATAAACACGAGATAGAACGGACGCGCACGCATACCGCAGTCTTCCGCGATAAGCAGCGCCTGCGAACGGAGAAAGTCCTCCCGGCTGGAGGATACGAAAAGCGGACCCTGATAGGAACTCAAGCGCGTACGCGGAGACATCGCCGTCATCCACTCTTCGTCCATATAGCGCGGACCGAGGAACCATTCCATCGCCTTCGGATAGAACAGGCCCGTTGCATTGTAACTCGCGAAATCGTACGCAGGACAGTTAAGCAATACGCCGCGCGGCTTGAAATACATCGGACGGACAGGCAACGATTCATCCGCAGCCCCTTCGGCGATATACAGCGCCAGATGACCGCCGGCGGACGTACCTACAATAAACATCCGGTCGGCATTCAGTCCTAACTCTCCGGCATGCAAGGTCACATAATCCACCGCTGACGACACATCATATAACTGGTCCGACACGTCTGTCGAATCGCCATCCACCAGTCGGTATTCTACCAGCACTACGTCATACCCTTCCTTAAGGAACACCGATGCATAAGGACGATGATTCTGTCGCAGGCCCGCCACGTAAAAACCGCCGTGAACCTCTATCACCACGGCATTCTTGCGGTTCTCTTTGGCATAGTACACATCCACCACATGCCGTTCATTGCCGTCATCCAGATACGGGATACCGATGATATGCTCGCACGAATCGGCATAGCACTTCGCTTTTGACAGTTTGTTCACCGGCGCCAGGGCCCATTCCAAGAGTGTCTTGGTAACCACCGGAGCACCCCAACCGTCCGCCGACAGCATCAACAGGGCGGCTATTACTGCCAGTATAGAGATCTTCTTGCGCATAGTTATGATTATTTCCTAACCTTCTTCTGTTTTCTCCCAAACTCTTTTTGTGCCTTCTTGAGTTGCTTGAGGTAGGCCTTGCTGGTGTGCAAGCGCGCAAAAGCAGCGCTTGCCACTACGCGGGCGGCATCTACATCGCTCTGCCAGTGAAAACCGGCAATGACACGACTCTGGCCGTACTCGAAACCTTCTTTCAGCAGCGCATCCTGATCCGCCGGGTCAATCTCGCACAGGATCAACGCGGAAGTCCAGCCGAGTGTAGTATGGCCGGACGGGTACGAACCGTTATGACTAAGCGGCTCCTCATCCGCCGGCACCAGGGTCGGCTCATGGAACACCATGTACGGGCGCTTGCGCATGTACGTATTCTTGGCGCTGTCACATGCGAAATGCGCGCTCTCGGTGGCATCTGTCAGCAGTTTCCATATCTGCGGGGTATTCTCCTCGGAGATCTGTATCCCCAGAACAGGAGAGAAGATAGCCGCTATACGATGGATGCTGTATTCGGCATCCAGACGCGCCTTCTCCCCGCGAGGCGTGGGACGCATCTTTTTTCCCCAGTTATATTGCGCCGTATCATAGGCATAACGCATCTCGCCGGACCGGGGAGGACCGGGCAGATAATGCAACGCATTCGGCATCTCCGGAGAGGTGAAATACGGACAAGGCGTACCGGCCGTCATGCACAAGACGGACAAGCCGAAAAGGGAAATAAGAAGAAGTCTTTTCATGTTTCTTTCAATTTGGCGTGCAAAATTATAAAAAAAAATTGATATATGCAATAGCCTGACCATAAAATCCCCGAAAAAATGTCCCGCAGGCTTGCGTATGTCATTTTTTTATTGTACTTTTGCGGTTCAAAACGATTTTCAAAAGCCCTGTAGTATGACGATTATTTTTGACCTGGACGGCACGCTGCTCAACACCATCGACGACTTAGGCTATGCGTGCAATCACGCCCTGAGCCGCAGCGGGTTTCCTACGCATCCTATAGAGGATTATCCGCGGATGGTAGGCAACGGCATCAACAACCTCATCCGCCGTGCGCTTCCCGAATCCGAGCGGACGGAAGAAACGATCATGCGTGTACGCGAGTCTTTCGTGCCGTATTATGATGCCCATAACTGCGATTTCACACGGCCTTACGAAGGAATAACCGAAGTGCTGCATGCACTCAAATCGCAAGGTCATCTGCTCGCCGTAGCCAGCAACAAATACCAGGCTGCGACGGAGAAGATTGTATCGCATTTCTTCCCGGACATCTTTGATGTCATCCTCGGCGAACGCGAAGGTATTCCCCGCAAACCCGATCCCCAAATCGTCAGGGATATCATCTCTAAACTCTCAACCCTAAACACTCAACTTTCAACCTTATACCTCGGCGACAGCCTCGTCGATCGCGACACGGCTGCCAATGCCGGCGTTCCTTTCATCGCTTGTTCATGGGGGTTCGTGAGCCGGGAAACCTTAACAACAGCCGGTGTAACACGCATCATCGACCAGCCTCAAGACATCCTTTGGACGATCTCCGAGCGGCAGGAGAGAGTGCTGCGCTATCTGGAGGAGCATCATATCCCCTTCACTGTCTACAACCACCCGGAAGGCAAAACAATTGAAGAAGCCAAACGATGGTGGCATGACGATGGGTCTGTCCATTGCAAGAATATCTTCATGCGCAATCATAAGGGCGACCAGCATTACCTTATCTGTTTCCCCTGCGATGACGATCTGGCTATTCATGATATCGAGCACTGGCTCAAGGATATTCTGGTCTCGCAGGGCAAGAAAGCTCCCGGCAAACTGTCGTTTGCTTCACCCGAACGGATGATGCGCTATCTGGGGCTCGAACCCGGTTCGGTTAGTCCTTTCGGACTCATTAATGATACGGAACATCACGTCATCCTTTTTCTGGACAGCCGTCTCAAGGAAGCCCCTTCGCTTTCCTTCCATCCCAATGACTGCAGAGGCACGGTCGTTATCTCTCAAGAGGCGTTCCGGCAATACCTTGCCGCCGTCGGGAATACGGTCGAATACATCCATACCTGCGATTAAGTACAGAGCTAAAAGAATAAATGAGACAGTACCTCTTATTTGGCCTCCTGATTTACCTCGCGGCGATAAACATAGTCGCGTTCTTCCTGTATGGCATTGACAAATGGAAGGCGCGGCATGACAAATGGCGTGTCACGGAAGCCCGCCTCCTCGCCGTTGCTCTCTTGGGCGGCAGCCTTGGAGCCTTTCTCGGCATGAAAGTCTGGCATCACAAGACCCAGCACGCCAAGTTCCGCTACGGCCTCCCTCTCATCCTCTGCCTCCACCTCGCCATAGCCGTAGCTACGATGTATTATTTCTATTATTAGAACAAGAGCAACTATTAGAAAATTCCGAATAGTTCAAACGAGACGGGCTCCGGCTCGTCTTTTTTATAAGCAAGTATAAATTATCTGTTTAAATTTTAACGTATTTCAAAGCAAACCTGCCATGTAAACCGGCACAAGGAGTGTCTCTCCGTCTTTGCGCAAATCTTTGGTATAAACCAAATAGCGATTATTGATACGCGAAGAGTACTTCTCGCAGAAAGCATCCAAAGAGGCGTGCGTTTTGTAACCGGAAGACTTGACTTCAATCGGACACATCTTATTCCCTCGGGATAGCAAGAAATCCACCTCGTAGTTGTGATTATTGCCATCGGGAAGCGTGTAGTAGAACAATTTATCACCGTTTGCCACTATCATCTGTGCAATGACATTCTCATACACATAGCCCAAATTAGCTTCCAGTTTATCATTGAGCAATTTCTGATAGATTGTATTTTCGGTAAAGGATTTGTCCCAAAACGCAAGCGTAACGAACAATCCGGTATCGCATAAGAATATCTTGTATGCCGATTGATTCGTAGTAAGCGACATACCGACATTCGGATCGTCAGCATGGTATGCCACATTAACGGTCTTGCTGTCCTGCATAAGAAAAATAAGGTTCTCTACTTGTTCCGCACGCGATTTTTCAATAACAGTTGTGGGCTGATAGCGATTTGTATTCTTGGATAACTGCGCAGGAATAGCCATAAATAAACGTTCTGCCTTTCCTGTTTTATCAATCTTAATAAAGTCCTGCTGGTAGAGACGAATAATAGCGCGTTTCACCTTGTCAACCGCAGCGAAATCCTTAGTCGCAATATACTTATTAACAGCCTGCGGCATTCCTCCTACTAACATATACAGACGGAAGTCGCGCATGAGCTTTCGGTTGATCTCATCGCCAAAACCACGCTTCTTGTTCCATGCTTCTTTTAGCAAATCCATCGTGGTGGTGTTCCCCATTGCCCATAGAAATTCCTCATAATCCATAGGATACATTTCAAGAGATTCCTCTTCGCTGGGAATGATGATGTTCTCTGTATTCTTATGAATGCTGATGAGCGAACCTGTTTCTATGTAATCATATCTACCGTCCTCCACTAAGGCTTTGATAGCTTGCCGGGCAATGGGATATTTTTGCACTTCATCAAAAATAATCACGCTTTCCCGTTCGTATAGTGCGATGTCTTTTAGCACACGAAGACGGCTGAAGAAGAAATCCATATCGGAAAGATCCTCAAACAATTCTTTCTCTCCTTTGTTCGCTTTGGAAAAATCAAAGATTGCATAAGACTTGTATTCGTTTTTTGCAAACTCACGAACAATCGTACTTTTGCCAACACGTCTTGCCCCCTCAATTAAAAGAGCTGTTTCGCCTTGTGATTCGCGCTTCCATTCTAACATTTTCTGATAGATCTTGCGCTTAAAAACAATTTCCTTCATATTGCAATTTTAAAATTTGCTGCAAAGATACTGCTTTTTCTTGAAATATGCAAATATTTTTGAATAAAATGTTCCCTGAACGCAAAATTTATTTCTGCAAAATGTTCC
>CADBVL010000012.1 GCA_902798015.1 uncultured Bacteroidales bacterium | reverse complement strand
TCCCGCGGTATCATCTGGCAGGCCGATGAGCAGTACGGTATCATGCGTTACCGTTTCGGGCAGTGGAAACGTTTTACTCCTCCGTTAGACAGCCGCTATGCCGGTCGTTTGCGCGAACATTTCTTCATTTTAGAGGATCGCAACGGCCGTACGTGGGTCAATCCGACGGGTGGCGGTTGGAGTTATTACGACTACGAGAAAGACGAGTTGGTCTATCCGCTGACAGATGTGACGAATATGATCCATGCCGCGTATATCGACCGTGACGGGTTGATGTGGGTGTCCACCTACGACGGCGGTGTGGACTGCGTGAACATGGACCCCACCCCGTACCTGCTGCATGATCTTCGTCATTCGGAGCGTGACAACGGCGAGGTACGTGCTTTCGCGCGCCGTAAGAACGGCGAAGTGCTGATGCTCGTCAAATCGGAGACGAATGTCTATTGTGCTTTGGAAACCGCTCACGGCATGCTTTTCGGAACGAAAGGCTCGGGTCTGATAAAGGTGAAAGGTGATAAGTTAGAAGTTAAGGGAGAGAGAATTCCCACCAACCACCCCGATATCTATGATATCGAAGAGGGACGTGACGGGACGTTATATATCGCTACGTACGGCGGCGGCGTGAATATCATCCGCTGGGACGAAAACAAGAAGATATGGGAAGAACCCATCGTAGTGGGTCCGGGTATGAAAGTGCGCGACATCGAGATTGTCGATAACACCCTGTGGTGCGGCACTACTACCGGTATCCTGCGTATCAATCTCGAGACGCGCGAGAGTCAGGTGATCCCGAGTTACGACATCCGCGCGATATACTACAGCCATGACAAGTTATGGTTGGGTTCGTTCGGCGGCGGTCTGTTAGTGATGGACCCAAAACAACCGCGCGCAGAGATACGACGCGTAGAGACCTTCCACGACATCATCCTGAGTATGACGGGTGACGGCGAGAACCTGTGGTTCTGCTCGGAAAGCGATATTGCGCAGTTGAACCTCAAGACCGGAGATCTCCATTACTACGATGCGCTGGACGGCGAGAGCAACACGTATTTCACGGAAGCGGAAGCCCTGCGTACGCCTACCGGCAAGTTGCTCTTCGGCTATTCGAACGGTTACTGTGAATTTGATCCTTCTCTTATTCATCGCTCGACCTCCGTACCTCCATTGCGCATCACCCGCATCGAGGCGCAAGACCAGGAGTTAACCGGAGATACCATCACCATCGAAAACGGCAGCAATATCACCATCGAATATGCAGCGATGGAATACGTAGGTGCCGACAAGATCGTTTATACCTATAAGATGGACGGCATCGATGCTGACTGGGCTCATGCGAAAGAGGTGCGCCGCGTGACATACAACAACCTGCGTTACGGCAAGTATATCTTCCATGTCCGCTCAACGAACCGTGAGTGCAGCGATGTGGACAACGAGAAGACCTTAGTCATCATCGTGGAGCGCCCGTGGTGGTTTACATGGTGGGCCTTCTTACTCTACGCCATCGCCATCATCGGCCTGATCAGTCTGATCACGTATATCGTCAACTCGTACAATGAGTTACGCCAGAAAGTACAGGTAGAGCAACAGGTGACGGACATCAAATTGCGCTTCTTCACGAATATCAGTCATGAGTTACGCACGCCGCTGACACTCATCGTAGCGCCGGTGGAGAACATTCTGCAGACAGAGCGTATCAGCCAGAGCGTCCGCAGCCAGTTGGAGATCGTCCAGAGTAACAGTCAACGCATGCTGCGCATGGTGAACCAACTGTTAGAGTTCCGCAAGGTGCAGAACCAGAAGATGAAACTGAAAGTACGCAAGACCTTGCTGAGCGATCTTGTTAACGAGACCTGCGCGAACTTCCAGAAAGAGGCCTACGACAAACATATCCATTTCTCGATAGAAAACAAGACCACCGACTCTACCGTCTGGGTAGATCGCGGACGTATGGATACCATCCTTTGGAACCTGCTGAGCAATGCGTTCAAGTTCACACCGGCAGGCAAGAACATCCGCGTGGTAATTGATTCGAAGCCGGGCTTTGTGACCCTGTCGGTACAAGACGAAGGTATCGGTATCGCACCGGAAAAACGCAGTGTGCTTTTTGAGCGCTTCTCCAGTAATAACGAGTTGAACAACTCCAACACGACAGGTACAGGCATCGGCCTTAACCTGACCAAGGAGTTAGTGGACCTGCACCACGGACATATCGAGGTGGACAGCGAAGTAGGCAAAGGAACGACGGTAACGATTCTGCTGCATACCGGCAAGGAACATTTCGATCAAGACGTAGAGTTCCTTGAAAACGAAGAACTGCCGGTCATTGACCATCCGACAGAGTCGTCGTTCGAGAACAAGATGGAGCAGTTGGCACAAGAGCCGCAAGACAACCGCCGCACGATTCTGGTAGTAGATGACAGTCAGGACATGCAGCAGTTCCTCGTAGGCATCTTCAACCGCGATTATAACGTTGAGTCCGCGTCCGATGGCGAAGAAGCGGAACAGATCATCCGCTCGAAACATATCGACCTGGTTGTAACCGATCTGATGATGCCGAACATCGACGGACTGGAGTTGACGCAATTTATCAAGAAGAACCCGGACACAGACCATATACCGGTCATTCTACTGACCGCCAAGACAGCTATCGAGAGTCGTCTGCAAGCATTGCAATACGGTGCGGATGACTATGTGACCAAGCCGTTTGAGCCGGAGTATCTCCGTGCGCGTGTACAGAATATCCTTTCACAGCGCGCACACCTGGAGCAGAGTTATCGCCAGCGTCTGATGCGTCTGGAGCCGCAGAAATCCGATGAACCGGTTCCCGGCGACTCGTTCCTCGCCAAGCTGCTGGACATCATGGACAAGCAGATGGACAACAACACGCTGACAGTAGATGAACTGGTGGAAGAGATGAACATGGGCCGCACGGTCTTCTTCAACAAACTGAAGAACCTGACGGGTCTGAGTCCTGTAGAGTTCATCCGCGAGATGCGTATCAAGCGCGCGGCACAACTGTTAGAGGACCGCAAGTATAACATCACCGAGGTGACCTACATGGTCGGTATGAACGACAGCCGCTATTTCTCGAAATGCTTCAAGAACACCTACGGCGTCACTCCGAGTGAGTACCGGAAGCAGAGGTTAGAGGTTAGAGGTTAGAGGTTAGAGGTTAGTGGTTAGTGGTTAGTGGTTAGTGGTTAGTGGTTAGTGGTTAGAGGTTAGTGGTTAGAGGGTTTATCATAGGAGCAGTGGTAGTGGCGATGGTAGCCTGCAGCGAGCAGAGTCCTCAGCGCCCGAGTCGTCGCATGGGCCAGGCGCCCCAAGCAGACAGCGCACAATTGGCCCTGCTCTCCCTCAATCAGCAGTTGACGGAGACGGCAGACGAGACGCTCCATCGCTTGGCGCAAGCGCAAGAAGAGCCCTACGCGCTGTACGAGAACGGGACGTGGGCTTATCTGATAGACACCGGCGATGATACGCGAGGAGTGCCCGCCGAAGGCGAAGAATGCACCGTACATATGCGGATCTTCAGTCTTGAAGGACGTTTGTACAGCGATATCGAGCAAACGGCGCACGCCGGCAAATATGAGTTACCCGGTGCCGTAGATGCCAACATCAGAGAATGGAATCACGGGACGAAAGCCCGACTGCTGGCACCCTGGTACGCCGCTTACGGCATCAAAGGGACGGATGAAATTCCGCCCTACGAAAATGTAATTATCGAATTAGAACTGAAATAAATGAAACGAGTTATTATCTGTCTGATCATCGGACTACCTATTCTCTTCGCGAGTTGCGCAGGAAACACCTACTCTGCCCTTCGCCAGGAAGAGGACCGACTGATTGCCAACTACCTGAGCCGGAACAATATCAACGTGCTGAAAGAAGAGCCCGGCATCGACTATGTATGGGGAGAGAAAGACTACTATAAAGTATCGGGTTACGACAACCTCTATTTCCATCTCATCAAGCGCGGTGACTCCATCCGGATTGATTCTATCAGTCCCCTGAACGTGGACACAATCGACATGACGATATTGCGCAACGACGTGATTGTGACGCGATATAAGAAATTCGGGTTGACCGAGAATACCGATACTCTCAGTTACTGGACAACACTGGACCAAGCTTATCCGTACGAATTCTTCTACGGCATTACCAGCGGTGTTGCCTCCGGTTATACGCAGATATGCGAGGCTATCGGATGGCACGAAGCCGTCAAACTGATGAAGTATCCAAATTCGCAGTGTCAGATCATCGTACCGAGCAAGCAAGGTTTTGATGTCGATCAGACATCTGTTACTCCGTACGTCTATATAATGAAGATTCAAGTAAAGAACTGATATGAGTTTAGTAAAGAGCATTTCCGGTATCCGCGGCACGATAGGCGGCCGTGTAGGCGAAGGTTTGAACCCCGTGGATATCGTTCGTTTTACGGCGGCATATGCGACGCAACGTCGTGCTGCACTGCCGAATAACAACACCATCGTAGTGGGTCGTGACGCCCGATTGAGCGGACAAATGGTCGAACACATTGTCTGCGGTACACTGACGGGCATGGGATACAACGTAGTGAATATCGGTCTTGCGACCACTCCTACCACCGAGTTAGCCGTTACCGGCGAGAAGGCCGCAGGAGGAATCATCCTGACAGCCAGCCATAATCCCAAACAATGGAACGCCCTGAAGTTACTCAACGAACAGGGCGAGTTTCTCAATGATGCAGAAGGTAAAGAGGTACTGGCTATCGCCGAGCGCGAAGACTTCACTTTCGCCGAAGTGGATGAGTTAGGTCATATAACGGACAAAGACTATCTGCCGTACCATGTAGAGCAAGTGCTGAAACTGAAATTAGTGGACGTAGAAGCTATCCGCAAGCGCGATTTCACCGTCGCCATCGATTGCGTGAACTCCGTGGGCGGCTTGGCTATTCCTGCCATCCTGAGAGCCGTGGGCGTGAAGAATATCATCGAACTGAACTGCACGCCGAACGGTCATTTCCCACACAATCCCGAACCGCTGCCGCAACATCTGACGGAGATCAGCGATCTGCTCAAGAGCGGTAAGGCCGATGTAGGTTTTGTCGTGGATCCGGACGTAGACCGTCTGGCTATCATCTGCGAGAACGGAGAGATGTTCGGCGAGGAATATACCTTAGTGAGCGTAGCCGATTATATCCTGCGTCATACTCCGGGCAATACGGTCAGCAACATGAGTTCGACGCGTGCCCTGAGCGATGTAACCCGTGCGCATGGCGGCGAATACAGCGCGAGCGCAGTAGGCGAAGTGAATGTGGTAGCAGAGATGAAACGCGTAGGAGCCGTCATCGGCGGCGAAGGCAACGGCGGCGTGATCTATCCCGAATGCCATTACGGCCGGGATGCATTGGTTGGTATCGCTCTCTTCCTTAGTCATCTCGCACATCTGGATATGAAGGTCAGCGAACTGCGCCGCACCTTACCCAATTACTGCATCAGCAAGAACCGCATTGACCTGACACCGGATACGGACGTGGATGCTATCCTCGCGCGCGTCAAAGAACTCTATAAGAACGAGCGCGTGAACGACCGCGACGGCGTGAAGATCGACTTCGCAAACGGATGGGTACACTTGCGCAAGAGTAATACCGAACCTATCATCCGTGTATATTCAGAGGCCGCCACGATGGAGGAAGCGAACCGGCTTGCACAGCAAGTGATGGCGGTGGTTAGGAGTTGAGAGTTTAGAGTTTAGAGTTTAGAGTGAATATAGTAGTTGTAAATGATGACGGATGGGGAACGGCAGGAATCCGTTTGCTAGCCAGAGAGATGACGAAGATGGGAAAAGTCTTCGTGATTGCTCCCGATGGTCCGCGTAGCGGCTTCGGAGCCTGCATCAGCGTGACTAACCCCATCTACCTGAAGCGTGTTGAGGAGCATGATTTGAATGGCGCAGAGGTATTCGTAACCAACGGTACTCCAGCCGATTGCATCAAGTTAGCCAAAGAGGTGGTACTCAAAGATCAGCCGATTGACCTGGTCGTCTCCGGTATCAATCATGGCAGCAACGCCGCCATCAATGTGATCTACTCCGGCACGATGGGTGCTTGCCTTGTAGCAGCAGAGAAAGGTATTCCGGCTATCGGATGGTCCATCAACAGTCATCTGTTGGACGCAGACCTGCATTGGCTCCAACCTTTCCTGGCAGACATCACACAGCACCTGCTCGAAGAAGGCATCACCCCGGGTACGTGCTATAATATCAATGCTCCGCTTGGTGAGATAGAAGGAATCCGTTGGACGCGTCAATGCCGCGGACATTGGGCAAACGAGTTAGTAGAAGCAACGGATGAACCGCTTCGCGAAGGTATCATGAGCACGTGGCGTCTGGCGGGTGAGTTCATCAATGACGAACCTCAGGCGCAAGACACGGATATATGGGCGATGGACCATCAGTTACTGGCCATCACTCCTATTTCGATTGATTTGACAGATTATGGATCGCTTTGACAGATATTGGATCGGCATACTCATCGGGCTCATCATTCCTGCCGCTTTCGGGTTGACCTATATCGAGGTGATGAACCTCTGGTATCCATTGCAGACCTTACAGTTCCAGGCCGGCGGCGTGCTGAGCAAGTTGCTGTTTGTGAGTGTTTTTCCCGACTTAGCGCTGATATTCGTTTTCTACACGACGGATACCTGGCGCCTGGCTAAAGGAGTCTTATGCGGGGCTCTGCCATATATTCTGGCGTCCCTTATCGTTTCGATGTGATGATAGCGGCTGCTGTAGCCGCAGCGGGCTGAGAGCCCAGAAGAGAATGGAGATGTTCGTAGTTTGCGAGCATCTCTTTTGTATATGCATCGTCCGTCAGCAGACGCTGCAATTCGGCCGTTACCTTCCTTGTCGTAAAATCATTCGCCACGAGTTCGCGAATCACTTCCTTACCACTGATGATATTCACCAAGGTGAAATAAGGGATGGAGAAAATAAGCGGTTGCGCCCATCGGAAGAGTCCCAGCAGCCATGAACATGCCAGATGGTACACAGCTACCTGCGGTGTCCCCAGCAAAGCCGTCTCAAGGGTAGCTGTTCCGGAATTGACGACGGCAGCTTTACCTTGCCGCAAAGCGGTATATGTCTCGTGCGTCAGTGTCTCGTCCGCACGCAGATACGGTATATAGAACGTATCGTCTATACCCGGCGCGGCACATACCACAATGCGGTAATCCGCAAAGCGACGGGCAGCATCCAACATCCGCGGCAGACAATGACGGACCTCGCTTTCGCGCGATCCGGGAAGAAGGACGATGGAGGATTGGAGATTGGAGATTGGAGATTGGTAATTGGTGATTTGTTCCGCCGTGGGATTGCCGACATAGGTACAACGATAGCCATACTTGGCATAGAAGTCGGGTTCGAAAGGAAAGATCCCTAACACCTCATCGCATAACCGGGCAATGCGATGGATACGGCGGCGCTTCCATGCCCATACTTTCGGCGGGATATAATAGATGATACGCGTGGAGGGCAGCCGCTTGCGGCAGAAGGCAGCCATGCGCAGGTTGAAGGACGGATAGTCCACCAAGATGAGAACATCCGGCTGCTCCTTCAACAGCGCTTCTTTGGCGATGCGGAAGTTACGTCTTATTTGCCCTATGTTCGCCAGCACGGCCGCAAAGCCCATGAAAGCCATGTGGCTATAATCCTGATAGAGACGGCACTCGGCAGCAGCCATTTGGCTACCACCGAGTCCTACGAATTGCGCTTGAGGGTCACGCTGTTTTATCTGCACCATCAGTGCCGCAGCATGCTTATCCCCCGACGCTTCTCCGGCTATCAGGAAATACTTCATGTTACTGCTCCGGGAACATCACTACCTCAAATATATTACCGGCCTCAACCAGTTTCTTCAACGTCTGCTGAACGGTCTCGCCTGTGATAGCCTCTACCGCCGGCTTATAGTCGCGCACGTTGTTGATGCCGTACATGTAGTACATGTAGAGCGTCTGTCTCCACCATGTGTTCTTCTCCAGATCCTCCTGGTAGTCCTTGAGCATCGACTCTTTCTCTTTCTGCAGGTCGGAAGCCAACGGGCCGTCCTTGATGATCAGATTCACCTCTTCATGGATGATCTCCATCAGACGCTCCTGTTTCTTCGGATCGGTATCAAACTGCATGAGCAGACCAGCACGCGGCGACGGCAGTTCAACCATATAACCGTAGGTACCTACGCCGTACGAACCACCTTCACGCTCACGGATGGACTCCAGATAACGCGTGCTGAGGATACGACCGATGATCTCCATATTCAGGTCATTGGCCAAGGTATACGGCATGTCGTACGAGGTGTACTGGATACGGTTCGAAGCCGTAGTGGTCTCCATCTTACGGCTGAAATAGTTCTTCTGGATACCCGGAGCGACCGTCTCGTGATGGTCAATCACTTCCTCACGACATTTCTTTGTCTTGAGGCTTCCGAGCCATTGGCAGAGTAAGTCGCGTACTTTCTGGTCGTTGGGGTTGATGTTTCCTACAAAGACGAAGGTGAAGTCAGCAGGATTTGCAAAACGCGCCTGATATATCTCCATCGCTTTGTCCAAGGACAGACGATCCATTGTCTCGAGATTCATCAGGACGGTACGCGGCGAGTGATTCGATGCCATCATCTGAATCGAATCCTGGAAAGCTGCTTTGGGGTTCTTATCGCGGTTAGCGAGTTGCGTACGCAGCAGTGCCAATAATGTCTGGTATGCCTCTTCGTCACGACGCGGCGCCGTGAAATGCAGATAGGTCAGCTGTAACATCGACTCGAGGTCTTTGACAGACGATGACCCGTGGAGACGCTCAACGCACTCAGAAATCTCCGGGCTGACGGAAACAGTCTTACCCGCCAATGCTTTCTCCAATTGCGTAGCATTGAAACGACCGATACCGGACATCCGGATGAGAGACGAAACGATTTCTGCAGAGGGGAGGTCTTCGGTCTTCACTTGCGTCAAGCCGCCCTTCGAGAAGGCCTGCATCAATATCTCATCAGCCTTAAACTCCGTCGGACGAATCACCACTTTGATTCCATTGCTTAAGGTAAATTCGGTAAAACCGAACTCTTCGTTCTGCTTGATGGCTTTGATCTTACCCTTGCGCGGCGCTTTCTTCACCAGCTCATTATCGATCTTCTCCTCTACCGGCGCCTCGATAGCCAGATCAGCCTGACCGGCCAAAGTAGCCAATACCTCTTCTTCCGACGGGATATGGATGCCTTCTTTCTCCGGACCGGAGATAGCTACGGTAGGATTCGGATGGATTAGCGCCTCCGCCATACTATTTACTGCTTCCAGGCTGATGAGAGGCAAAGTAGCCTGCACCATGTCGTACTCCCACTGCGCGCCCGGCATCGACTCGCCGTCCTCGAAATGACGGATGCACTCGCGTGCCAACGTAATGTTCTTACGGGTGTCGCGCTCCTTGTAATACTGCTCCATCTCATTCAGTTTCTCGCTCTTCACGCGCTCCAACTCAGCGGCCGTGAAACCGTAACGGTGCATCTTCTCCAGCTGGTAGATAAGGTCATTGTATGCCTCGGTCTCATGACCGTCCTTCGGAACATATATCGCCGTGAAGGCGTCCATCTTCTTCGCGGTCTCGCCATAGTAGCAGTAAGCACCTGCGAAGGAAGCCTTCGGGTCAAGCGCCAGCTCCGAGAAACGGTTATTGAGCATGGTGCAAGCCAGGTCACGAACCATGTTGATCACGTATTCCTGAGCGGTTCCTTGCAATGCCTCGGGCAGTTGGTCAAACTTATATTCCAGAGTGATACGACTCTGCTGAGCCTCAGGATCGGTAACGATCGCCACAAGCGGTTTGTCATTATGATTCACCGTGTAGATAGGGCGTTCGCCGAAGTTAGCACGACGCGGCACGTCTTTCCAGAGTTCTTTGATCTTCGCCTCGATAGCATCTACATCAATATCGCCAACTACAATGATAGCCTGATTGTCCGGACCATACCATTTATGGTAATAGTCACGCAGGGCTTGGTAGTCAAAGTTATTGATGACAGCCGTATCGCCGATCACATCGCGCTTAGCATACTGCGTGCCGGGATACATTTTCGCGTTCAGTTCTTTCCATATACGACGTTGCGCCGTGCGCCCCGTACGCCATTCCTCAAGGATAACGCCGCGCTCGGCATCAATCTCTTCCGGGAGGAGCAATAGGCCACAACTCCAGTCATGCATTACGAGTAATGCGCTATCGATGATACCCTCGCGATAAGTGGGCACGTCCGACAGACGGTAAACGGTTTCGTCAATAGAGGTGTAGGCATTGATATTTCCGCCGAAGTTCACACCCACCGACTCAAAATAATTGATGATGCCTTTTCCCGGGAAATGCTGGGTACCATTGAAGGCCATATGCTCCAGGAAGTGCGCCAGACCATTCTGGTGGTCCTCCTCGAGGATAGCACCTACCGCTTGCGCGATATGAAATTCGCAGCGTTGCTTGGGCTGCTCGTTATGACGGATATAATACGTCAATCCGTTGTCCAACTTACCGTAGCGTACCTCAGGGTCCACTGCCAGTTTTTCAGGCGCCTGCTGCGCCGACACCATCATGGCTGCACACAGCAGCGCGATGTTAAGCAAGATTCGTTTCTTAGCCATAGCACGATTAACTTTGTTATTCATTGTTATCAGAGTTTTCTTGTTCTGTTTTCTTCTTTCGCGGAGCGCGTTTTTTCTTTGGTTGCTCCTCTTCTTTTGCCATTTTGGCATTGGCTTCCAGCAGCTCATCTCCCCTACTCTTCCAAGGCCGCGGTCCTAAGATGCGCGCTACATCTTCAGCCGTAATCACTTCGCGGTCGATGAGCAACTGCGCTATCTGATGATGCCCGTCCGCATGCTCGGTGAGAATCTGCTTGGCACGCGCCATCTGGCCAGCAATGATACGCTGTGTCTCCTGGTCGATAAGCGTAGCCGTCTCTTCCGAATAGGGTTTGGCAAAGCCGTAGTCATAACGACCGGTAGAGTCATAGAACGAGACATCCTTCAGTTTGTCGCTCATGCCGTAGTATGCTACCATGGCATAGGCCTGCTTGGTAGCACGCTCCAGATCGTTGAGGGCACCGGTTGAGGTCTGTTCCAAGAACAACTGCTCTGCAGCGCGGCCGCCGAGCAACGAACAAAGTTCGTCTAAGATATGCTCTTCGTTTGTCAACTGCCTTTCTTCCGGCAAGTACCATGCAGCGCCCAGCGCCATGCCGCGCGGCACAATCGTTACCTTTACCAACGGGTTCGCCCAACGGAGCATCCAACTGATGGTTGCGTGACCTGCCTCGTGGAAGGCAATGGATTTCTTCTCCTCTTCGGTCATGATCTTATTCTTGCGTTCCAGACCTCCCACTATACGATCTACTGCATCCATGAAATCCTGCTTGCCAACTTTTTTCCGTCCACCACGAGCCGCAATCAAGGCTGCTTCGTTACATACGTTCGCAATGTCTGCTCCGGAGAATCCAGGAGTCTGTTTACTTAAGAAATCGATGTCCACCGTCTCGTCCAACTTCAGCGGGCGAAGGTGTACGAGGAAAATCTCTTTGCGCTCTTGCAGATCGGGCAACTCCACGTGTATCTGCCGGTCAAACCGTCCCGCGCGGAGTAGTGCAGCATCGAGCACATCGGCGCGATTAGTAGCCGCCATAATGATTACACCCGAGTTCGTACCAAAGCCATCCATCTCCGTCAACAGCTGATTCAGCGTACTCTCGCGTTCGTCATTGCCTCCCATCATGGTGTTTTTTCCGCGTGCTCTACCGATAGCATCTATCTCGTCAATGAAGATGATTGCCGGTGCTTTCTCTTTCGCCTGACGGAAGAGGTCGCGCACACGACTCGCGCCAACTCCCACAAACATCTCAACAAAATCCGAACCGCTCATTGAGAAAAACGGCACCCCTGCTTCACCGGCCACGGCTTTGGCCAATAAGGTCTTTCCGGTTCCCGGAGGGCCGACGAGTAACGCTCCTTTAGGAATCTTAGCTCCTATCTCCGTATATTTCTTGGGGTTCTTAAGAAACTCCACAATCTCCTGCACCTCCTGCTTCGCGCCGTATAAACCGGCTACGTCCTTGAAGGTCACTTTGTCTTTCTTGTCTTTGTCAAATATTTGCGCTTTGGCACGTCCCACTCCGAAGATTCCTCCTCCGCCGGCTCCTCCACCGATTCCGCGACTCATATATATAAAGAAGAAGATAAGGAATACGAACGGCAGTACATTCACCATGATCAGATACCAATAGTTATGCGACTTCTCGTATTTGACATCTATCACAGCCAAACCCTGCTCCTTGCGATTCGCATTGACAGAATCAATATATTTAGCGAACTCCTCAACAGAAGGGATTTGCACCTGCAGTTGGCCTTTTGCCCGTTCTCCATCCGCCTGGGCACCGAAGACCAAGGTGTATTTAGCCGGTTTGACACTTGCTTTCAGATTCAAGTCATCAAACACTGTCATTTTCTCAATAGCATCCGCCTCTACATACGCAGTAAACTTCGTATAACTCAAGTCTTTCGTAGCTCCTTTATCCGCCCGGTCGCCGTATATCCAATAGCCCAACAAGATAAACGCAGCAACATACATCAGCATGTTGAGCCATCGACGCGGACCACTCGGACCTTGTCCTGTTTTTTTTCTATTATCTGCCATAAATCTCAGTTCTTTGTTTACAATACTTCCGGTAGCTCCGTCACCTTGCCGTCCGCCCAGAGATGCTCAATATCATAGAACGCACGGGGCTCGCGCTGCATCACATGCACAAAGATCGTACCATAATCCATGGCGATCCATTCTGCGTTCTCCTGGCCTGAGACACTTAAGGGGTGAATATGAGTCTGTGTGCGCACGAAATCGTCTATCTCATCTGCAATAGCAGAAACCTGCGTATTACTTTGGCCTTCACAGATCAACATCATCTCCACCGGCGCCTCTTTGATTTTCCGCAAATCAATCGTAACAATACGTTGTCCCTTTCGGTTGCGGACACCTTCAATAATCGTCTCTAAAAGTTTCTTTGTACTTACTTCTTTCATATATGGATTAACTTATGTTCAAATTCGGCGACAAAGGTAGTAAAAAAAAATGACATACACAAGAGTGTATGCATTTTTATACAAAAAAGAGTTTTTTTGCGTTCGAAGAAGTGATGGAGATTACTTCTTCCGGTGTTATATGATATATCTCTGCCAGACGCTGTACGACAAAGATCATCAACCGGCTCTCATTCCGTTCCCCGCGATGCGGTGTGGGTGCCAAATAGGGTCCGTCCGTTTCCAAAACAATGCGCTCCAGAGGTACAACCTCCAAGGTCTCAAACAACTTGCAGTTTTTAAAGGTTAACACTCCTCCTATACCAAGGTATAAACCCATCTCCAGAATCTGCTTCGCCACCTCTTTGCTGCCGTTGAAGCAATGCACAACACCCCGGAGAGGAGCCTTTGCGATTTGTGATTTTAGGATTCTTAAGGTATCCTCCGTTGCATCGCGATTGTGAATCATCACGGGCAAATCCAACTCCTGCGCCAAGTCTAACTGGCGTTGAAAAATCTCTTGTTGGCCTTCCTTATAAGTCGTATCGTAGTGATAATCCAGACCTATTTCTCCGATGGCAACTATCTCCTCGCTATGCAGACGGATAGCTTCTTCTATGATGCGCCATTGTTCCTTGTAATCATCTGGAAAAACATCTTGCGGATGAAAGCCCAAAGCAGGAAAGCAATAGCCTTTATGCTTCTGGCACACATCCAAAATGCCCTCTATCGATTTGGCATTCACACCGGGTACAATCATCGCTTCTACGCCGGCTTCACGTTGGCGTGCAATCACTTCTTCGCGATCCATCGCGTACGCTTCTTCATCTATATGAATATGAGTATCAATCATCGTGTTAAAATACTGCTGTCTCCATAGGAGAGAAATCGAAAATCATGACTCAATGCATAGTCATAGATGGTTTTCCAGTCGCCGTGAACGAAGGCGCTGACAAGTAGCAAAAGAGTCGATTGCGGTTGGTGGAAATTAGTAATCAACTGATCCACTACACGGAAAGTATATCCGGGTTTGATCATGATCTGCGTCTCGGCATGCAGCGTTTGCTGCCCCGTGGCATCCAGGTAATCAATAATCGCCTGCAATGACTCATTGACTGAAGGTTGAGCAATGCCGTTTGATGATTCTTCATACGGCTCGAATTGTCCAACCGTCGGATTCTCCGGATGAAGTCCGATGTAATAGAGACTCTCCAGGGTTCGCATGCTGGTTGTTCCTACCGCAACGACACGTCCGAGGTTTTGGATAATATGCGCTATCGCTTCTTTCGGCACGGCGATAATCTCTGTATGCATGGTATGTTCATTTGCGTCGGCAGTCTTCACCGGCAAGAAGGTACCTGCACCCACATGGAGTGTCACCTCCTCTGTCTCTATGCCTCGCGAGCGGATATCTGCCAACACCCGCTCTGTGAAATGCAGACCTGCTGTAGGGGCGGCTACCGAACCCTTGATACGCGAGTACACTGTTTGGTACGTGCGCTTGTCACTCTCTTCCGTCTTACGATTCAAGTACGGCGGTATAGGCAGTTCGCCTACCGCATCCAACAGTTCCGCGAAACTCACGGATTCATCATCCCATTCAAAACGAACGGCGAAGGTATTCCCCAACGTCTGTCCCTTGTACGCACGAAGGCTGTATGTCTGATGTCCGACATTCAATGTCAGATGGATGGCATCGCCTTCCTTCCATTTTTTTGCATTTCCCACCATGCATTTCCAGATACAACCTTTTGTAGAACCTAATGACAGTTGATAGTCATGCGGGGAAAGAGGTTCGAGACAGAACACCTCGATACGCGCTCCACTCGGCTTGTGAAACTCAAGACGGGCCTGTATTACACGCGTATTGTTATACACGAGAAGCGAATGGGGAGCGATGTAATCTCCAACATTGTAAAACCGGTCTTCACTCACCTTCCCGTCGCGGTACACCAATAACTTGCTGTGGTCGCGTTCCGCCAACGGATATTTGGCAATCCGTTCATCGGGCAAGGGGTAATTATAATCAGCTATGTAGATGGGCTTCATTTCTTTTTCCTTGGAATAATTCATAGCAGTTGAACTGGCAGTCCAGTTCTCCATTCAACAAACGCATTTTCTTACTGGGTTTGAGACCGATACACTTCATCGCCGCCACATTGGAGGAGATAATCCATGCCGTTGCGCCGGTGAAATGGTGCTTGAGCGCCGTGCCCATCTTCCCATACAGATCTTCCATATCTTTATTGCTCGCCAGACGTTCGCCGTATGGAGGATTGATTACAATTAGGGGGTTAGGGGTTAATGGGGCGGGATTTAACTCTTCCATACGGATTTGCCTCAATTCCACGTCATGCGTCACGCCCGCCGCTTTCACATTCTTCGCAGCCTGTTGAATGGCGAAGAAAGAAGCATCCGAGCCGTATATCTTATGCTTGAACTCCCGTTCCTGCGAGTCGTCATTGTAGATATCGGACCAGAGGTCCGCATCGAAGTCCGGCCATTTCTCGAAAGCGAAGGACTTGCGGAACACTCCCGGCGCGATATTACGGGCTATCAGCGCCGCTTCGATAGGCAGCGTTCCCGACCCACACATAGGGTCATAAAAATCCGTCTGTCCTTTCCAACCTGCCATCAACAGCATGCCCGCCGCCAGAACTTCATTAATCGGGGCTTCGGTATTTGCCACACGATATCCGCGTTTATGCAGGCTCTCACCGGACGAGTCCAAAGAGATGGTCAACTTGTCGTTACCGACATGCAGATTCACGCGTATATCAGGGTTCTCGGTATTCACGTTTGGGCGTTTACCGGCTTTTTCTTTCCAGTAATCCACTATCGCATCCTTCACGCGGTAAGTGACAAAGAGGCTATTGCGGAACAGTTCACTATACACCGTGGCATCAATAGCGAATGCAGTGTCGGCAGTCATGTATCGCGACCAATCTATCGTCTTCACAATCTCATAGACTTGATCTTCCGGCTTTCCATTCTTTCCCTTGGGCAGGCGCAGAGAGGCCTCTTTAATAGGAACAAGCACACGGATAGCAGTGCGCAGACATAAGTTTGCACGGTACATCAGTGCCTTATCTCCCTTAAAAGAAACGGCTCGTCTTTCGATGAGCACGTCGTTGGCACCAAGTTCTATCAGTTCTTGTGCGAGTACTTGCTCCAGACCTTTAAAAGTCTTTGCGAGCATAGGAAACTGTTTCATGCGGAAAGAGAGGGATTCGAACCCCCGGTACGTTTCCGTACTTCGGTTTTCAAGACCGACGCAATAGACCACTCTGCCATCTTTCCTTCGTCAGAAGCTGCTTGCAATAACTTCGTTACTGCGTAACTCGTAAAATTGCCGCGCTTCCTCCTCTTCGATCCGCACGCGCTTCGTTAGCGCACGTCTCGATAATTTAAAGCGGGCACAAAAGTACTGCTTTTTTCTGACATACGCAAATATTTACGTATTTTTTTTATGTTTTACCGTTTTTCTGCTCCTATTGTAGTGTCTTCTCCGTGTCCGGGATACACCTGCACATCGCTCGGCAACGCGAATAACCGGTTCAAGGATCGGAAGAGCAGCCCTATATCCCCACCGGGTAAATCTGTACGACCGTAGCCCATGCAAAAAAGGGTATCTCCTGATAATAATTTCTTCTCTTCCGGCCAGTACAGACAAACACTTCCCGGTGTATGTCCCGGTGTCTCAATCACATCCAACCCCTTCATTCCTAATTCCCCTGCCTCTAATTTCTTTATCGGAAACGGTTTTGCCTCTGCGCGTATACCAAACCAATTATACTGCTCCTGCATTGCCTTTGCCATCGCCATATCCGCTTCGTGCATCAACACAGGCATATGCCATTGCTCGCAAGCCCACGGCGCACCCCAGAGATGATCCAAATGACCATGCGTCGCGACGATTTGCAATTGGAATCCGGATATCTTCGATCGCATATCTTCTATGTACCGGTACAACTGCTGTTGCTCATATTGAGAGCAGCAGGCAGGGTCCACAAGCAGCACATGCCCCTCGTCGTCCGAAACGATGTAGGTATTGGTGCCAAAGGAGCCTAACTCAAAACATTTTACTTCCAGCATTCTTGACAAATTTTCTCTTGTTCGGCGAGAGCTGCGCGGCGAAACGCCAGCGCTTTCTCGTTACGAAACAGTTCCGCTATCGGTGCTTCAGAGACACGGCCATACATATACGCATGACTCTTGTCATAACAACAAGGCAAGACCTCACCGGTAGCAGTCACCACCACCCCACTCCATACGCGTAAGCATCCGCGGCGAAAAGATTTACGATGGTACAACCCATCCATACCTTTCTCATATCGGCTGTATCGCGAGTCTGTAGGCATCAAAGGATGCCCCTGCTCGTAGTCGTACAATTGCGCAGTCTTCAGGCTCAAGCGGTCGGCACCGAGGGACTTATACGTTCGTTTCATTTCCTGCCACTCTAGCTCATTCGTCCTCAGTCGCAGACACTGCAACTCTATTTGAAATTTGAAATTTGAAATTTGAAATTTCTTCTTTGCCTCGTGCAGATAGCGCAGTGCCGCTTTTGCTTTTTCTACATCTCCGCCGATACGGTACGCGCCGTAGGCCGCCTGAGTCAGTCCGTCCATGGACACGATAATTTTACTCAACCCGGCCTTTACCAACGTGTCAGCCATCTCACGAGTCATCGCCTGCGCATTCGTACTGACAATGGTGTACAAACCGGCTTCATGCGCTTCTGCAATCATCTGTGGCAAGTCCTTATTCAACAGGGGTTCACCTTGAAAATAAAACTGCATTGTATGCGCGTATACTTTTACCTCATTTAGTATCTTCCGGAACAAGTCCATGGACATGAATGGAGAATTGATGAATGGTGACGCGACTTCGTCGCTTAATGGTGTACGCCCTTTCATTCCAACCGGGCATTCGGGGCAGCGCAACTGACACACTGCAGCGGGCTCGATACTCACAAACAACGGTGCATGCGAAATACGCACCAAGCCCGTCAGACTCAGTGCGTAATTCCAATAGCAACGGAGTGCGTTACTTACACGGGATTTTGTTAATACGGCGCTCATGACGCTCGCCTTCAAAATCCGTTTGGAAGAACGTACGCACGATATCAAGCGCCTTTACTGCTGAGATGAAGTTCGCAGGCAGACCCAAGACGTTCGCGTTGTTGTGTGCACGAGCAAGTTCCGCTAATTTCGTATCCCAACATAGTGCGGCACGGATACCTTGGTGCTTGTTCGCCGTCATACAGATTCCGTTGCCCGTCGAGCAAATCACAATACCAAACTCAAACTGGCCTTTTTCTACAGCCTCAGCCAGAGGGTGCGCAAAGTCAGGGTAATCACAACTCTCGGTGCTATAGCAACCGAAATCTTTCACTTTAGCGCCATTGTCCTCCAAGAACAACTGCACCTGCTGTTTGAGCGGAAAACCTGCGTGGTCAGATGCCAACGCAATCGTCATTTCACTGAAATTTTTCATATTACTGCTTATTTAAAAAATCGAAGCCAAATTGCCGAACATCAGTTTACATGCAATCGCCAGCACGATGATACCAAAGAACTTACGAATGATATACAGCGCGGTTGCCCCTAAATATTTGGTTAACCAATGCGTACCGATCAACACAAGATACAACACCAACATACAGAGCAACAACGAGATGCAAAGACTTGCAATACTATACTCTGCCGTGATGGCCAGCAACGCGGTGAACGCACCCGGCCCTGCGTACATAGGGAAGGCCAATGGCACTATCGAACTACCCGAATCCACTTGTCCCTCTAACTTGTCATTCTGGAAAATCGTGATGTCCAAAATCATTTCCAATGCCATCAAAAAGATGATAAATCCTCCAGCGATGGCAAAGTACTCGATCTGTACACCAAAGAGTTTTAATATCCACTCTCCCAAGAACAAGAAGGCCATTAAGATTATCAGACTCGCAATGCATACGCGACCGCTATGAATCTTAATACCGCGTTTTTCCATAGCAATCGTGATAGGAATATTGCCAAACGGATCAATAATCGCTATCATAAAGATAAAGGAAGACAATATCTGCCATATATCTACTGTCCCGAAAAAAGTACGTAATGCCTCCATAGTATATTCTTTTTCTTCAAAATCGGCCACAAAATTAGTGAAAAATTTGCATATGTGCAAGAAAAGTTGTAATTTTGCAGCGATTTTCTGAAAAAATTATAAATTATAAATCATATGATTAACAGTCAAGACATTAAGAACGGCGTATGTATCCGTATGGATGGCCGTTTGTATTTTGTAATTGAGTTTCTCCATGTGAAGCCTGGTAAAGGCAATACTATCATGCGTGTGAAATTCAAAGATGTAGTGGATGGCCGCGTGCTCGAGCGCCGTTTCAATATCGGTGAGAAACTTGAAGATGTACGAGTAGAGCGTCGTCCGTACCAATTCCTGTACAAAGAGGGTGAAGATTATATCTTCATGAATAATGAGACATTTGAGCAAGTGCCCATCGCGCACGACCTGATCACCGGTGTAGATTTCCTCAAAGAAGGAATGAACGTAGACGTTGTTTCTGACGCTTCTACCGACACCGTACTCTTTGCCGAACTGCCGACGAAGGTAGAGCTCGCCGTTACCTATACCGAACCGGGTCTGAAAGGTGACACGGCTACCAACACACTCAAACCGGCAACCGTTGAGACCGGCGCAGAAGTGCGTGTACCGCTCTTCATCAACGAGGGTGAGATCATCCGTATCGACACCCGCGACGGTTCCTACTGCGAGCGCGTTCGCTAAACTAACAGCTAATAACTAAAGGAAAATCCGGTCATTTTGGCCGGATTTCCCTTTTTGTATATACCGCATTCGCAATTCTATTGGCAATTAGTCGGATTTTTTGTATATTTTCAAAAAATATACTACTTTTGCATGCAAAATAGATAAAAATTAGCAAAATAAACACTTTTAACAAAATGGCAAATTCTTTTGATGACGTCCTTCAACGAGCTGATCGAGATGGCATCGCAATTGATCATGAAGTACATGGTTGGTCACAATTAGGTCAAGATTTGGTATTACCATACTTAGTTCTTACGATGACGATTAATGGCACCGCACGTGCATTATACGATATGGTAGAGGTTTCTACGAAAAGACCTAATGAACTATTCGTTATCATGCCCGGTCACGTCTTGAAACCACTTGAGCACTCCGAGGATTATACGTTTGCGCGCGTTATCATCTCGCCGACTATCTTTGAGGACTTGCGTTTTTCGCTCTTCAGCCATGACTACGACAAATTCCACCACGCGCCGCTATATACCCTTACTAACGACCAGCGGGACATCCTTTTAGCACTCAACCGACAGATAGACAAAGTACTGAGTTATGTACCTGAAGCTTTACCGCATCGGAAGAACATGGTTGTATCCCTTATAGCTATTTGCTACGAGTACCTCAACCTCTTCCGCCGTGAGCAAGACAAACGATGGAAAATGAGCCGGCATAATAACCTCTTCAACCAATTCTGCGATCTGGTAGTAATGCACTACCGCGAGTCTCGCGAAGTGCAATTCTATGCCGAGAAACTCCATTTGACACCCAAATACTTCTCGAAAATTATTCGCGAAGTGACAGACGGACTTTCACCCGCCGATTGGATCGAGCAGTACATCGTTACGCAGGCGCAACAATTGCTTAAGACCCACCCTAACATGACCATTCAAGAGGTTGCATACTTGCTCGGGTTCAACGAGCCCGCCACCTTCTGCCGATATTACAAACGCGTCACCGGTCAGACCGCAAAACATTACCGCAATAACGCTCTTAGGTTATAAAAAAAAAGCACCATCGGGTGCTTTTTTTTATGGAGCCACTCTGTTGATATCGCGGGGGAACATGGAGCATTCCTTGACGTTGGCGATGCCGAGGAAGCAAGCCGTGATACGCTCGAGACCGATGGCGAAGCCGCCATGAGGAGGCATGCCGTTCTTAAAGGTATCGAGGTAGAAATGGAATGCATCGGGGTTCATGCCACGACGGAGCATCTTCTCGCGATAGTCGGCTTCCTTATGGATACGCTGACCACCGGAAGTGATTTCCAGGCCACGCATAAGGAGGTCGAAGCTCAGGGTCAACGACGGATCCTCGGGATCGTCCATTGCGTAGAAAGCGCGGTGCTCAGACGGGAAATGGGTGACGAACACGAAGTCCGAACCGTATTTCTCGAAAGCGTACTTACAGATAGCACGCTCCTCTTCCGGCGCAAGGTCGTCCTCGCCACGGTGGTCTGCCTCACACAGATGATTCTCGAAAAGGATCTCATGTACCTCACTGAGTTTCCAAGCCGGAACCTGCTCGGGAAGGACGGGGTTGACGGCATTGAGCAGTTGGAGCTCATGCGCGCAATCTTTCTCCACGGTAGCAATGATATGACGCAGCAACGCAGCCTCGAGGGTCATGACATCCTCCTGACCTTTGATGAAGCCCATCTCGACATCTAGGGAGATATACTCATTGAGGTGGCGTGAAGTAGCATGTTTCTCTGCGCGGTAAGCAGGAGCTATCTCGAATACGCGCTCATAGACGCCGACGCCGATCTGCTTGTAGAACTGCGGGGACTGCGCCAGATAAACCTGCTTGCCGAAATAATCCATTTTAAAGACGTTCGCGCCGCCTTCTGCACCTTCGCTCACAATCTTCGGGGTGAAGATCTGGGTAAAGCCATTAGCAGACAAGAACTCACCGAAAGCGCGGGCGATGGTCGATTGCACTTTGAGGATCGCCATATCACGCGGGTTACGGAGAGTTACCTGACGGTTATCGAACTTATAACGCAAGAGAGTCTCTTCATCGCCGAACTTAAGGGCATTCATATCCACTACCTCGGCGGTCGTCGGACGAGAGAGGACGCGCACCTCGGTCACTGCGATCTCAATGGTATTGTAGAACGCTGCGGGGTCCTTGATCTTCGCCTCGTTAACGGTACCGGTGATGGTGATTGCCATCTCGCGACAGAGGTCGTTCATCGCAATCGCGTTGCCTTGCTCATCGAAGAACGTTGAGGTCTCGTTTGAGACCACCGCCTGCAACAAACCACGGCTTTTGCGGAGCACGATAAACCCGCCCCATTTCGTCACGCGGACGTTGTGTATCATGCCGGAAACAGAAACAGATTCGCCAACTTTGACGTTGGCGAGATCTGTTACGTTTTCATTATGCTGATTAACGTTCAAAAACATAGTTTTTTAACGAATTTCTCGTAATGACGTATCGACGTTATTACGCAGGTTTTTTACTCAGCAGCGGGAGCCTCAGCAGCAGGAGCTTCTGCAGCAACCTCTTCTACAGCCTCCTTAACGGCTTTTTTACCGGCACGGCGGGTAGCTTTCTTAGTTGCTTTCTTGGTCTCCTTGAGCATATTCTCGTTATAGTCCACCAATTCGATGATTGCCATTTCGGCAGCGTCACCGAGACGGAAACCGGTGCGAAGGATACGGGTGTAACCACCGGGGCGGTTAGCAATCTTCTCACCTACATTCTGGAAGAGTTCGGTAACGACCTCTTTCTGTTTGAGGAGGGAGAAAGCCAGGCGGCGGTTGTTCATGTTATCCTCTTTAGCACGGGTGAGGATCGGCTCTACGTAGACACGGAGAGCTTTAGCCTTAGCAAGAGTGGTCGTTATACGCTTATGCTGGATAAGCGAGCACGCCATATTGGACAACATCGCTGCGCGGTGATTGGCCTTACGGCTAAGGTGATTAAATTTTTTATTGTGTCGCATTTTAAAATATGATTTTAAAGTTTAGTGTGCTCTTCCACATTTATCGCACTTTGCGCGGTGCATGTGCTTCGCACGTTCAGTTTACTCTTGTGCGCGATAGCGCGAGATGTCCATACCAAAGGCGAGTCCGTTGCGCTCGAGCAGTTCGTCGAGTTCGGTGAGAGATTTCTTACCGAAGTTACGGAACTTGAGCAGGTCCGCACGGTGATACTTAACGAGTTCGCCAAGTGTCTCTACCTCAGCAGCCTTCAAGCAGTTCAGAGCACGGACAGAGAGGTCCATATCCTGAAGTTTCTGGTTGAGAAGCTGACGCATACGGAGAATCTCCTCATCGAGTGCGTTAGAGTTCTTCTTGGTCTCCTCTTCGAGGACGATACGCTCGTCAGAGAAGAGCATGAAGTGGTAGATAAGAATCTTAGCGGCCTCAGTAAGCGCCTGTTGTGGTGCTATAGAGCCGTCGGTGGTAATCTCGATGGTCAGTTTCTCGTAGTCGGTACGTTGCTCGACACGGAACTGGTCAACGGAGATCATGACGTTGCGGATAGGGGTGTAGATAGAATCGATAGCGAGGGTACCGATAGGATCCTCTTTATGACGATTCTCGTCACCGGGCACGTATCCGCGACCCTTGTTGATAGATATCTCTATCTCAAAGTCAGCAGACTCATCGAGTTCGGCGAGTTGGAGTTCGGGGTTGAGTACCTCGAAGTTCTGGAGCGCCGTATTGAGTTCTGCCGCCATAAACGCTTTCTGCTTACGGATGTGAAGACGAATGGTCTCAGATTCCTCAGCATCCTCTTTATGGAGGAAGCGTACCTGCTTGAGATTGAGAATCAGGTTGGTAACGTCAGTAATGACACCGGGGATGGTAGCAAATTCATGATCAATACCACTGATCTTGATAGAGCAGATTGCATATCCTTCGAGGCTGCCGAGCAGCACACGGCGGATGGCATTGCCTATCGTAATTCCGTACCCCGGTTCGAGTGGACGAAATTCAAAGACACCTTTGTTCGCACTCGAATCCAACATGATAACCTTATCAGGTTTGATGAAATTTAATATTGCCATGAATTTAATGATTATTTAGAGTACAACTCAACGATTAATTGCTCTTTGATATTCTCCGGAATCTCAGCGCGTGCCGGTACATTGAGCAGTTTGCCGGCTTTCTCGCTTTCGTTCCACTGGAGCCAGCCGTATTTAGCGTGGTTGAATCCTTGGAGCGATTCGGCGATAACCTCCAGCGATTTAGCTTTCTCTCGAACAGCTACAACCTGACCGGGTTTTACCTCGAAGGACGGGATATTAACGACCTTGCCGTCAACGGTGATATGACGGTGCGAAACGAGCTGACGCGCAGCAGCGCGAGTAGGAGCAATACCGAGACGGTATACGATGTTATCGAGACGGCACTCAAGGAGCTGAATCAGGATTTCACCGGTGATACCTTTGGTACGTGCAGCTTTTGCGAAGAGGAGACGGAACTGACGCTCGAGAACACCATAGGTGTATTTAGCCTTCTGCTTCTCAGCCAACTGAGTACCATACTCAGAGTTTTTCTTACGACGGTTAACGCCGTGTTGTCCGGGTGCATACGGACGTTTTGCAAGCACCTTATCCTCGCCAAAAATAGCCTCACCGAAACGGCGTGCGATGCGAGATTTTGGGCCAATATATCTTGCCATAGTTGTTAAAATTTACGTTAAAGGGTTAAACATTATACACGACGACGTTTCGGAGGACGGCAACCGTTGTGCGGCATGGGGGTAACGTCAACAATCTCTGTTACCTCAATACCTGCTGCGACGCAAGCGCGGATAGCCGACTCACGTCCTTGTCCGGGACCCTTAACGTATGCTTTAACTTTACGCAGACCGAGGTCGAATGCGACCTTGCATTTACGCAGACCGAGGTCGAATGCGACCTTGCAGCAGTCAGCTGCTGCCATTTGTGCTGCGTACGGAGTATTTTTCTTGCTGCCACGGAAGCCTTGTTTACCAGCGGAAGACCAGCTGATCACTTGGCCGTCACCGTTAGCAACCGTAACGATTACATTATTGAAAGAAGACATCACATGAAGCTGGCCAACGCCATCGATCTTCACTACGCGCTTCTTAGCTGCAATAGCTTTCTTTGCCATAATACTTGATAGATATTTTTAATTGATGATTGATGATTGATGATTGATGATTGCTCATTAACCACCTCTGTCAATATCCAATTCGGTTTAACATTACTTCGTTGCCTTCTTTTTGTTTGCAACAGTTTTCTTACGTCCTTTGCGCGTGCGGGCGTTGTTCTTGGTGCTCTGTCCACGAACGGGAAGACCGATACGATGACGAACTCCACGGTAA
>CADBVL010000011.1 GCA_902798015.1 uncultured Bacteroidales bacterium | reverse complement strand
TCCCTTGAGGGGAGGGCGGGGAGGGGCTTTAATTACTTATTGTGCGAAGCACAAAGTACCTCAAGATAATCTCAAGCAGCAGGCAGGCAAGGGCGGCAAAGAGGAACGGAGCGAAGTTCTCCGTGTGTTTGCTGTACTCGCGTACACGCATCTTCGTCTTCTCCAACTGGTCGATCTGCTCGTAGATACTCTTCAGACTGCCGTTGTCCGTCGCGCGGAAATACTGTCCGCCCGTGGTCTCGGCAATACGGCGCAACGTGCCTTCATCGAACTCCGAATCCATCGTCACGTACTGACGACCCATCGGCGTGTTTACCGGCACGCGCGTCTGTCCGTAACTGCCCACGCCCACCGTATAGACGCGGATACCGAACGTCTTCGCGATCTCGGCGGCCGTCTGCGGGTCGATGTCGCCGCGGTTGTTACTACCATCGGTCAACAAAATCACTACTTTGCTCTTGGTCTGACTGTCTTTCATTCGGTTCACAGCGTTCGCTAGACCCAAACCGATTGCCGTACCGTCTTCGATCATGCCGTATTCAACGGATTGGAAGAGATTCACCAACACCGCGTGGTCGGTCGTCAACGGACATTGTGTGAAACTCTCTCCGGCGAACACAACCAGTCCTATCTGATCGTTCGGACGGGCAATCACGAAATCCGAGGCCACTTGTTTGGCGGCCTCTAAACGGTTCGGACGCAGGTCTTCTGCCAACATCGTGCCGGAGATATCCAGCGCCATCATGATGTCGATGCCTTCCGTGCTCTCCGAAGACCAGCGGTTAGTCAACTGTGGACGTGCGAGCGCGAGGGATAATAAGGTGATGACGGCCACGCGAAGCACAAACGGCACGTGTAACAGCCAGATACGCCAACTCTTCGGCTGAGCCGCTAAAGTCGAGGTGTCAGAAATCTGCACACTCGCGTCACTCTTCCATAACTCGTAAGCATACCAGCCGATAACGGGTATCAGTAGCAATAATAAGAATAAATATCCTGGATTAGCAAATGTCATACTTCTTCCTCCTCACCATTTTCACCATTTTCACCATTCTCATCATTTTCACCATTAGTAGGCTTCGTCTCGTTCACAAAATCATACGCCGTAGTAAGAGCTTGCTCGTTCTCGTCGGGTGTCGTGTGCCATTTGGCAAACTTCACTAAATCAGCGAGTTGCAGCATCTTGCTGAGTTTGGTAAAGAGCTCTTTGTCGATGAGCGGTTTCATGGCGCGCAGCGTCTCGTCGGAGGTCTTCTCCGTACTCTGCACGTCGAAACGGCGACCGATATACTCACGAACGACATCCGTCAGTTCTGTTTGGTATTCTTTCACCTTGCCGTCTTTCCAGATCTTCGCGGCTTTGATCTCGTCGAGTTTCTCCAGCGCCACCTCATCTGCCGGACGCAGTAGGTCCGGATTGATGGGCTCTTCTTCTGGTTTGCGTTTGCTCTCCAACCAGCGCCAGAGGTAATAACCGCCGACACACAGACCTGCTATCAGCAGACCCAAAAGGATCCAGCGGATGATGCCCCACCACCAGATAGGTGCTTTCTCGATATCTTTGATATCGGTGATGGCGAGCGTCGTATCCACCTCGAACGGCTGAACGACATTCAGCGCCATGGATTCGGTCCAGAACGTGTCCGCGCCACTCGCAACCGCAATCGGGTTGATAACGAACAAACTGTCCTTAAAACTCGTCAGCGTCAGGTATTGGTTCAACTGAACGCGGCCGTCCGCCAAGGTCAGCGTATCGACGATCGTCTTGTCAACAATCTCGATGCCGTCCTGCAGCGACTCGCCGAAAACAGGCATTTCCACCTGCTCCGAGGCCTCGTGCGTTACCTGCAAATGCAGGTCCGTCTGGTCGCCTAACATCAGCGTCGTCGAGTCGATACTCGCGCTAACTACTATTGCTAATAAAATAGTATGTAACATATTATTTTTTTCCTTTCTCCCTCCCTTTAGGGAGGGTTGGGGTAGGCTTATTTAAAAAGCATCATCAGCTTTTTCACATAGTCCTCATCCGTCCGCATACTCACATGATTCATTCCGGTCTTCGTATAGACGGTCTCTAAGGCCGCTTGCTGGTCACGCCATGCCTGCCCGTACGCGTTGCGTACACTCGCCAGGCTGGTATCCGCCCAGACACGCGCACCCGTCTCCGGGTCACGTACCTTCAGCAGACCCACGTTCGGCATCTCTGCATCGCGCCGGTCGTAGATCTGTATTGCACTCAGATCATGCTTCCGACTTGCGATGACAATAGGCGATGTCTGCCCCCCTCCTTTTACGGGTGAAGAGCTCTGCTCGATCGGGCGTCCGGTGGACGGCCGTAGAACATTGTCGGGGATAGGCTCTCCAATGAAGTCCGAAATCAAGAAGGCCGTACAACGCCGTTTCTGGGCGTTGATCAGGAACTGCAGCGCCGCATTGATATCCGTACCGTGATGTTCGGGCTCGAAACTCAGCAACTCACGGATGATATGCAGTACATGGCTCTTACCTTTCTTCGGCGGGATAAATTTCTCAACGTGGTCGGAGAAGAAGATCACACCCACTTTATCGTTGTTCTCGATCGTTGAGAAGGCGAGAGTAGCGGCTACTTCGGCCATCGTGTCGCGTTTCATCTGACTCACCGTACCGAAGTTACGGCTGCCGCTGACATCGACGAGTAACATCACCGTCAGCTCTCGCTCCTCTTCATAGACCTTGATGTAAGGACGGTTCATGCGAGCCGTCACGTTCCAGTCGATCGAACGTACATCATCACCGGGCTGGTATTCGCGCACCTCGCTGAAAGCCATACCGCGACCTTTGAACTGGCTGTGGTACTCGCCGGCGAAGATATTGCGACTCAACCCGTGGGTCTTGATCTCTATCTTCCGAACTTTTTGTAATAACTCTTCTGAAGTCATTATGATTATTTATTTAGTGAGGAATGTACTCTGAGGGGGCCTCTCGAGCGGTTGGGGTCCGCGAGAGTCGTAGGCAGGGGGCCGGTACCCCGAAGAGTAGCATTCCGAACGCTTATGGTACCTGTACTGCGTTCAGTACTTCCGTGATCACGTCCTCCGTCGTGACGTTGTTTGCCTCGGCTTCGTACGTCAGACCGATCCTATGTCTCAGCACGTCGTAACATACCGCACGTACATCTTCCGGCGTCACGTAGCCTCTCCTATGAATAAACGCGTACGCACGCGCTGCCTTCGCGAGGTTGATACTTGCACGCGGCGAACCGCCGAAAGCAATCATCTGCTTCATGTCTTTCAGACCGTACTCTTCCGGATTACGCGTAGCAAACACGATGTCCACGATATATTTCTCGATCTTCTCGTCCAGGTAAACCTCCTCCACGATCTTGCGGGCCTTGATGATGTCGGCGGTGCTCAAGATCGGCAGAACCGTCTTCTTCTCGCTGGCGATGTTCTGACGGATGATGGCCTGCTCCTCCTCTTTCTTCGGATAACCGATCACCACCTTCAGCATGAAACGGTCAGTCTGTGCTTCAGGCAGCGGATACGTACCTTCCTGCTCAATCGGGTTCTGAGTAGCCAGAACCAGGAACGGATCGTCCAACTTGAACGTCTGCTCGCCGATCGTCACTTGACGCTCCTGCATCGCCTCAAGCAATGCACTCTGCACTTTCGCCGGAGCACGGTTGATCTCATCGGCCAACACAAAATTAGCGAAGATAGGACCACGTTTGATCTTGAACTCTTCGCTCTTCTGGCTGTAAATCTGCGTACCGATCACATCCGCCGGCAGCAAATCCGGAGTAAACTGAATACGGCTAAAATCTGCCTTGATGAGGTCGCTTAAGGTCTTGATAGCGAGGGTTTTTGCCAAACCCGGCACGCCTTCCAACAATATGTGCCCGTCGCTCAATAGACCAATAAGCAAACTCTCTACCAAATGCTTCTGACCTACGATTACTTGATTCATGCCTAATGTCAAGGCATCTACGAACGAACTCTCGCGCTCCACGCGCTCCTGGAGTTCCCGAATATCAACTTGCATAGTTTTTATAGTGTTTTTTATAATTTTTAATTCTTAATTCTTAATTTTCCCGTTTCATCTTCCCGCGATTTTAGTAACAAATTTCGTGCCAAAACAAATGCTTACTCGGAAAATTTTAACAAGAATAGATAAATCTATGTTTTTAACTGATGATAGAGCTATTGTACTTGTACGGAATGGCTCTATCGACGGCTGAAAACAAGGGTGTGAGCCCGTTTGTTAAAATTTCCGAGCAAGCATTTACTGCTTTCTTTCGCGTTAAATTTCGAGGTGGGATTGCCAAAGGCAATGTCGGTGCCCTCGACATTCCGTGCCAAAACGAATTCTTGCTTGCTTTTCTCTGCTATTTTGTTACGCTTTTTTGTAGGACTCGCGGTGTAGGCGGATGCCCACTTGGCGGCGTAGTCGGCGCTCCCTCCTCTTTTCCTTCCGCTGCGCCAGATTCGCCCTCGCGTCCGCCGATAAATCGTCGCCCCGCCCGCTTCGGGCTCAGTTTCGTTTATTGATTCGGGATTTTATCCCGAGCAGGTTTATTTTTACAAAAAAATCTTCAAAAATTTGTATATATCAAAAAAAAGCATTACCTTTGCCGCCGCAAAGGTTTTTAAATACCTGAGCAAGACATGTTGAGATAGCGTTTATTGACGCTTTGCGTTTGACCAAACGGAACTTCGCAACTTTCGAATATAGAGTCAAAATCAAAGTGAGCAATAGATGCCTATGGGTGTGACAATTATGCCCTGCTTTGTCGTTCATTGGCAAGGCGCTTTGTCATATCGGCGTAGGTTTCCTGTTGTTTATTTGACTCTATAGGCAATGCGAAGGCCTCGTTTGGTGAGTATTCAACAGCGAGGCTTGCGCTTTTTGTGTGTGTATTGATGTAAACCCTATAAGTCATTAAACGGAGAAAGCCGAAAATCCGAAGAAGAGTAGGCATTACAAAAAAAACTTTATGAAACATAAATCATTTTTGCACTTCATTTTGTGCGCAACTGTTGCATTTTCGCTTTTATCGTGCGACAAGCAAAATCAAAACAATCCCGGCGGTGGTGGTGTAACGGGATCAGATACCCACACTCAGACTGGATGTATGTATGTGGGAATTACTGGATTTAATAGTGAGTTGTATCATTTTACCGGTAATCCAAATAGGAGATATGAGATATTGAATCAGTATTCCTTAAATCAATACACCAGTTTCGTACACAACTTGAGAACTGCAAAAAACACCTCGTTGTTTTGGGCGGTAGAAGATAATCTCAACCATTTGAAACAATGTTCTTTTCCTAGCGATATCTCTAATATCAGCATAGTTACATTTACCGATGGTCTGGAAAATGGTAGTGGAAACTTTGATGCCAAATTTCTGGATTTGGCAGACTATGACAAAAACTTGGATTTGCTTAATACGAAAATAGGGAATACAAGTGTACAAAACGTAAAACTTACTGCTTATACTGTCGGTGTAAAGGGAAATGACGTAAGTAATGAGACCCGTTTTGATAACACTTTGATTAAATTATCTAGTGGCGCAGGGTATAGCAATAACGTTAATATGGGATCCTTAAATGAGACTTTCCAAGGAATAGCAAACGACCTTTATAAGCAGAATTCTAAGCCTAGTCTGACAGTCGCTGTACCACCACAAGTACGTACGGAACGTATTATTTTTGATAATAAATCAGCAGATCAATCCAAAATATATATTGAAGCTACTAAACTTAAGGAATCCCCTACAACTTATTCTAATATTAAGTATGTAGGCTGCAAAAGTGAAAGCGGAACAACTGTTAAGGGACACAAGAATTCAGAAGGATCTGTAGTCTTTACTTTTGAAAACTTCGTTGACGAGAATGGAAACAATATTCAATTCTCTAAAACAGCGCTGTATTATTATGATGGTAGCGGTTGGGCAATTGATAGCGAATATGACGGAGAAAAAGGAGCAAAAACAGAAGAGATTCATAAAAGTGCAGCAGTTATGCTTATCTTAGACTGTAGTAGCTCTCTGGATGAAAATAATAACTTTGCCAAAGTACAAGCAGCAGCTATCAACTTCTTGAACATTTTGGCATCAGGAGCTAACGGTTCTGGTGGTAACCCTGGTGGAAATACTGATAACTCGAAGCATTGCTGGAAACTCTCATATGTATATGAGGGCACACAGATTGAAACATATGTATGGGACACTGAAGACGCAATTAAAGCCGCAGTGGCAGAGGGCCTTAAAGAAGCAGGTATTGTTATATCATATAGTCTTAATACTGCAAATAGTGAGTATGCCTGTGAGAGCTTGAATTCTGCGGAGCCGACTGAACCGGAACAAGGAGCTACCATGTACATCAAGCACCCGTGGGGTGGTGGCGCATGGACTTGGCAACCGATGTCAAAAATGACGGAGAATGGTCTAACCGTGTATTATTATAAAGGAATCTGGGGAGGAACTGGATTTAATATAAATAGCGAACCAAGCGATGCTAACGCGAAGTGGTTCCCTGAGTCATATATCGCAGAAATGATGGGGCAAGATAATTTGGCATCTTACCTTGGGAGGTATGTGACTTTTGTATATTACCAGTATGAAGGAGTGGATATAACTATTATTGATGAAGACTCTTCTCATTTTTAAGAATTAATTAAAACATTCTGTTCGGAAGTGAGTCCCCTTAAAAATGGGGGCTCATTTCATTTATCGTGAGTCCTGGTTTTGATTGTGTACTTCGAGTGTAGTAATCCTCTCGTCACTATTCCGTCTCTCTCTCTCTCTCTCTCTATCGTCTTTCCTTTCTCGCATGGAGAATTGCCTTGACTTGGCAATTTGAACGGAAGGAGCAGCGGGGAGCGTTGCTCCGACATAGACACATTGCGCGAGCTCTTTCATTCTTTCATTCTTTACAAAAATCCTTCCCCAAAATTTGCATATATCAAAACTTTTTCGTACCTTTGCACCCAGAACGTCCTCCCGACGGAACGGGAGGAGTGGCCTCTGCCTAGGAGGGGGAACGGACTAATCAACTCTCTGGAAGAGACGCATCTCAGAGTAATCCTAGACCATGCTCATTTTTATCACGCTGTAACTGACACATATACAGATACTTACAACCAATGGCACGACACCTGAAATCTATCGTAAAAAACCGTTTGAAATGCGCAGTTTCGTACTACGCTCCTCATTCGGAAATCTCCGCTTCTCACAGACGTGGAGTATGTTATCTCGTGCCTGTTGCCGGCATTGAAATGCTCTGGGGCGCCATGAATACCCATAAGGAAGGCCGCCACTACCATAAACACATCATCGTCCGTCGTATCCCGCGCGCAGGAGGACAACTCCTGCAACTCTATACCTACCGTTTCCCTAAGACGTGGTCTGCCGCCTGTGTGGCGAACCGCGAATTGATCAAAGAGGCCCAGCGGCAAGCCCATGCCCTCGAACATGCCCATACCCGCGAAGCCCTCGAATGGCGCACGCGCTTCCTCCACCATTATTACACGGTTTTCAGGGGTGGCGCCAAACCCGAACCCGGCATGAAACCGTACTCCCGTTTCTACCAATACACCTACGTCGCTATCTACCGCGAACTCAAGGAAGCAGCCCGCAAAGCCCGCGAGGAAGCGTCGTGCACACTCGCCCCTTCCGTGGAAAAACACTCCTTTGCGGAAGACATCTCTTTCGAACCTGTCATAGACAGGAGACCTCTTCGCACCCGCCGTTCGTACCCCTTGCAGCATCTTAGTGAGTATAGTCCTCTCTTCGGAACCGTCTCGAGCAACCCTCCTGACCCGATACCTTTAGAGCTGCACTTCACAACCGCAGAAGTTTAAAGTAATTCTTAAAAATCGTATATTTTGTAAACTCTATTTTGCAACACTCTTATGAGTGCTGCTTAATAATCGTGTACTTTTTCATAAGAAATGCTATTGTGGGGTTGATAGAAAAGCAGTAATTTTGCACTCGATAAAATTTGGGCCTTTTTGAACCCTAAAAACGTAAAAAATTTAATAAAAATATTAATATGAGTAAGTTTTTACAGCGAATTTTTGTTTGCGCAGCCCTGATGGCGATGCCCTTGGCTGTTTTGGCAGATGATTACCAGTTGCCCGATCCGGGTTTCGAAGACTGGTCGGGCGCTGCGTTTGATGGTAAAATCCAGCCGAAGTACTGGCATGCTTCGAACGTAGAGCAATCTGCGCTGGGTATGACGTTTAGATTTAACTTCGCGAACCGCGAGACGGGCCGCTCAGGTTACTGTATCATGGCCCAGGATCAGGTGGTCGGTGCTGCCGGTATTACCGAAACCAGCCCGAGTTACTATTCCTTGGGTTACGGCTGGCAGCACCTGGAGGGTCTGAACACCGGTTCCGCGACCGCAGGTACAAAGGGCGGCTATGCCTTTACCCACCGCCCCGACTCGATATCCGTGTGGATCAAACGTACGGGTAACAATGTGGACAAGGAGGACTTCCATGTCTTGTTCTATACATGGGCAGGCACGGCAGTAGGTACGTCCTATAAGAATAAAAATGGTGGCTGTACTTCGGTGACCATTGAAGATGAGGAGTCTGATATCCGTGTCCTGATGAACGGTAACGAATGTATAACAAAAACGCCGGGCGGCCAGGTGGCTGAAGGCTGGTGGTTCGAGAAAAAAGCCTACGGACAGTGGACCAACCTGCGTATTCCTATCTATTATCTGAATGATAATGCGCCGAAGAAATGTAACCTCATCCTCTCGGCATCCAACTACCCGAACTTCCGCGCCAACGATGGTTTGTATGACGGTAATGCATTGTATGTGGATGATGTCGAGCTGATCTATTCGTCTAAAATCCAGACACTCAACATAGGCGGTAAGGAATGGAAAGGTTTCGATCCCAATAGCTCTGAGGTGCAGATTTATTCCGTTCCCGAAGGTACTACGGTTATTCCTTCTATAGAGGCCTTCCGTGGAGCCGGATCGTTGACCAACCCGCGCGGTACGCCCCATGATTTCCCCGGACGTAAGCTATCGGGCAGCGAGATCACTATCGTCAATGGTACCGTAGGCGGCACCCCGACTACTATCACCGTAAAGGCGGAGGACGGCTCGAGCACAACGACCTATAAGATCCTCTTCCAGGCCGCTAAGAGTAGCAATGCGAAGCTGGCGAATATCTTCTATACCTATACGAATATTAACGACGAGCAGGTTCGCGCTGCTGTGACGGGCTTCAACCCGAGCACCTATAACTATAAGGTAGTGTTGCCTTATGGCGCGGAGGACGTTCCGACCGTAGAGGGTGAGAAACAGGAGGACGAGCAGACGCTTTCCTATTCGCAGGCTTCTTCCTTGCAGGACAAGGCTACCATCACGGTTACTGCCGCAAACGGAACCTCGAAGCAGAGCTATAACCTGACGTTCGAAATCGGTAAACTGGCGGATAACACCCTGAAGGATATTCAGGTCAACGGCAAGTCTGTTCCCGGCTTCACGCCCTCGCAGGCGGTATATAAGGTGTCGCTGCCGACAAGCACCACTTCCATGCCGACAGTAAAGGCGATCTCCGCTTATCCGGACGGAGAGCAGACTATTGTACATAAGGCGCCGGCGACCATCGACGGCGGTACATATACTCTCAGCGTCACTACGCCGGGTAACATCGTAGCAAAGGTCTATAAACTGAACTTCAAATTGGAGGCTTCGTCTTATAGCTACCTCAAAGACCTGAAAGTGGGAGACTATATCAAGAACTTCGACCCGCAGAACACAACCTATTACGTGGGTCTGCCGAAGGGTACAACCAAACTACCGGAGATTACTTGGACACCGGGTGATGAGTACCAGAAAGTTACGAAAACCGATCTGGGTGAAGGTGTGGTTGATGGAACAGTACGTGTGACCGTTACTGCCGGCAATGGAGATCAGACGGTGTACAAAATCATCTTCTCGACGGAGAAATCAGATGCCGATACATTGTCTGGCATTCTGATTGGCGGCGTTGCGCTTCCAAATTTCTCGGCCAACACAACGAACTATACCTATCTGTTGCCGGTAGGTACGGAGGAACTGCCGGAGATTAAACCGATCCCTGGTGATGAATACCAGACAATTTCAGTCACAACTGCCGGACTGAACGGAAAAACCCGTATCACGGTAACGGCTGGAAATGGTAGTATCAAGATCTATATTATCGCTTTCTCCCTGGATGTCTTCACCGATAATACTCTGGCAAGCCTTTCGGTAGCCGGTTACGATATCGACTTCGATCCGGAGAAAACCGAATACTGGGTGAACATGCCGCAAGGAACAACCGTTCGTCCGACGATAACGTATCAGTTGGTGAACGAGAACCTGCAGACGGCTTCGGCGCGTGACTTCAGTGGTCTGAACGGCGATTATAAGATTACCGTTCGTCCGCAGAACGGCGCAAGTCGTACATATATCATCCACTTCTCGGTGGCTACGTCCAGCAACACGGCTCTGAAAAACCTTGCGGTCGCAGGATATGAACTTACCCCGGCCTTCGATCCTGAAATACTGGAATACGAGGTGACGCTGGCAGAAGGTATAAGCAAGATTCCGGCTGTCACGTTCGAAAAAGCCGAGACCAGCCAGCGTGTACTGAGCGT
This sequence comes from uncultured Bacteroidales bacterium, assembly GCA_902798015.1. Lineage (GTDB taxonomy): Bacteria > Bacteroidota > Bacteroidia > Bacteroidales > Paludibacteraceae > Colicola. The sequence goes on along the minus strand of CADBVL010000011.1, from coordinate 18,225 downwards.
GCTCAACGATACTGTTCAGACTGTCACGGTTACTGCGCAGAGCGGCGCAAAACGGGATTATACCATTATCTTCCACGTCCAGTTGTCGCAGAACGCTTTCCTTGACATGATTTATCTGGATGGCGAAAAACTGAAGAATTTCGCAAAGGATATCATGTCATATACAGATACGCTCAAGAGCGAAAAATGTCCGGCTATCACCGTGGACAAAGCCCCGGGACAGCAGGTAACGATTACTGCACCGTACGCTGCGGGTACTGCGACGATCAAGGTTCAACCGGAGGTGGGCGCAGCCAACTACTACTACATCAACTTCGAGAAGGCATCTGCCGAATCAGCGCTCCTGGGCGGTATCTTGATCAACAGCAAAGGACTGGTAGGCTTTAATCGTACCACTTTGAATTATACGCGTGAGTACGTAGGAACGCTTCCGACAGTGGCAGCTATTAAGGCGTATGAGAGTCAGGAAGTACAAGTCCTTTGGAAAGACTCGGTGGCTTCGCTGCACGTGAAAGATACCTTAGGTAACAAGGTCGTTTATACCGTTACTTTCACGCGCCAGGCGCAGAGCAACAAAGCGCTTAAGGCGATTCTGATTAATGGTAATGAACTGGATAAGTTCAAACCCGAAGTGCTGCACTACGATAGTGCACTCGCTCCGGGTAGCTCCTATCCGGAAGTGCGTTATATCGCAGAAGACAATGCGCAGGTGGTATTCTTCGGCCAGATGGCAGAGGGTCAATGGGGAATTACGGTCGCTGCCGAAAACGGTGACACCGCTACTTACACCATGACCTTTACCATCCTTCCTTATACCGACGTGACGCTGGAGAACCTCGTCGTAGAGGGCTATCCCTTCGCGTTCGATCCGGAGAACGAGAAGTATGACGATCCCGCTATCTTCACGATTGACCAAGGAAAACCGCTGCCGAAAGTGACACCTACGGCAAAACCGGGTCAGACGGTTGTCGTCTTCAACGTCAACGACCATGAGCAACAAGTTCTCGTTCGCGCTCAGAATGGCGACGAAAAGAAATATATTATAAGGTACACGCGCGCGGTAAGTTCGTATGCATTGCTCAAAGCAATCTATATTGATGGTAAGGAACTGCTTGAGTTCCGCCCGGAGATCAAGGACTACACAATCACACTCCCGCGCGGACGGAAAGTAGTGCCGAATGTCTTCCCGGTAGGGCAACTGGATAACCAGACTATCACAACTACCTTCAGTGCGCCGAACGGTGTGACCACTATTCATGTGGAGGCACAGGATGGAACGACAACAGCGGACTACTCCATCGCTTTCCCGGTTGCCAAATCCGATACTACGCTCCTCAAGAGCCTGATAATCAATGAAGAGGTCAAGGATGTGAACGAAACGGAATATACGTTCAATGTGCCCTATGGTACGGTTGAACCGTACGCGGTGAAGTACGAGCAGCGCGAAGGACAACTCGTTCACCTCGTGGAGGCGCCGCTAACCGGTACAACGAAGATCTTTGTTACCAACGAGAAGGGCGATAACACCCGTACTTATACCATCAATTACGTAGTTGCTCAGCCGCAAGGCGACAACAAGGTAAAGAATGTGAAGTATAGTTATGTCAATGCCGCTTCTGATACCATTTATGGTAACCGCGAACCCGTTCCTGGCAACAATACGATCAACTTGCCGTTCGGAGCTAAGAACTTTACAGTGACCGAAGTGGAGAAAAACTACGATGAGCAGACGATTCAACTCTATAATGGAGGTATACGTCGTGGCGCAACCATCATCGCAGTAGCGAATCGCGCAGGTGAAGATGACGTTACCTATACCCTCACTCCGATAATGCCGGCATTTGATAAGGCAGGCAAACTCCAAGACCTCAAGTTTAATGGCACTACCGTTCCGAACTTCCGCCCCGATGTATATAACTATATCATCAACGTAACGAATCAACCGACAGCGGAAGACTTTACTGGCACAACGTATGAGGCAGGAAAAGGTATCACCAAATCGGGCATTGACGCAACGAAGAAACAAATCACCATTAAAGTGGATGAAGGCGAAACCTATTCCATCTGCTGGTTCTATGACGGCGATGAATGGCCGTTTACGTATGAGCGAGTTGCTACGGAAAAAGCTTATTGGTACGAAGTTGGTACGTTCTCAGGTATCTTCGGACTGCAGGCAAAGAAAAGGGATCTGGTCGAACCTACCGGTTATAAGCCACAAGGTTGGCATGTACCGGCAGACTTGCTGGCATATATCCTTTATGATGCAACCGTATCGACATTCACCTACTATACAGGTCATGAAGTAACGGTTAATAGTGAAAAAGTGTTGACGCTTTCTACCCTCCGTGGTGGTGCATTGAATAGTTCAATGCCGGGTACAATGACATTAGGTGGTTTGAGCCTCCCCAGTGGAGTTGCATTGAATGGAAATACGAAAGTTTCCTATGAAAAGACCCTTACAAACGCCGTTCAGTATCGTAATACGCCGGAGCAATTTGCATTCGATTATCAACCCATCATGACTACTCGTATCAATGCATGGAGTGCTTGGGTATCCCTTGGTAACGCATCTGGAACGGAATTAGTAAGTAAAGACATTTCTGGAACCTATGCGAACTTAGGTCAATGGCAGACGAAAACTACGGACCTGTCTTATAACGGAACGGTCGGTAAACTCAATATTATGCTTTGCGCAAGTGAAGTAAGCGGTGGTAGTTATAATATTTATGGTGGCAAAAATTCCTATGCTGCCGACCTCCAAATCCGTAACATGCGCATGGTGTATAACTCCGCGCTGACTGGTGTAAACGTAAATGGCAAGGCAGCAACGCTGTCCGGCAATACCTTCACGATTACCGTGGCCGATGATTATATCGGTGTGCCTGCCCTGAAGTTCACCGGTGCTGTTCAAGACCAGACACAAACTATCGAATGGCTCAATAACGGCGAATGGATCGATGGTAAACTCACAGCCAAAGTAGTGAACTATGGTGAGAACGCACTCGTGGAAGGACGCGATAGTACCATCTATCAAGTCATCCTCCAACGTACACCGGTTACTTCTACAAACCATACCGCGGATTTCGGAACATTTGCTGCCGATACAATCAATGACTCAATCTTTGTCAAACTGCCTTATGGCACAAAGGTTCTCCCGGATCTCAAGATTACTCCGGCAAGCATTCACCAACTGATTGCCATGACCAAAAAAGGCAATGCCGTTACGGTGAACGTAAAGGCCGAGAATGGTGATGAGAAAACGACAGTTTATGTCTTCCGTGAAGTGAAATCCGATGACGTGGAATTCGAGATGCCTATGGAGGTGAAGGATGAAGCAGGCCATGATCTGACGCTTAACATAGTGGATCCGACGACCTTTACTTATTCCGTAGAGGCTGAAGATATTGCGAAAATTGACTATGTGAAGAAGGATGGTCAACTCGTGGATATCAATTACACGAAAGACCAGGTAGTCCTCAGTGTGACAGCGCAAGATGGCGTAACGAAACGTACCTATACGATTAATCGTCTGGATCCGGTCGTTTCGACAAAGGGCCAGATTGAATCTTTCGACGGTGATATCAAAGACCTCGATGGAAAGCCTGTACCATTTGGTGGTGAGGAATATGAAGCAACGGCTAAACGCCCGGCTACTCCGGTCCTCTTTACCCGTAAGGATAGTACAGACGCAGTGGTATTCATCCAAACACCGCTGAAGATGGAATGGCAAGTAACCGGAACAGAATCCCATAATTATATCCTCACTTATCCTACCGAACCGTCCAAGACCGATACGCTGAAGATGATTCAAATCAATGGTGTCGATCTGCAGGAGTTCGTATCGTACGAATTGTCATATGATGTAACTTCGGACACTACGTGGCTCGTCAGTGCTATCAGTGGCGAAATGGTACAAACGGTGGCTATCACGCCGACTGCTATCGAGAATGGTGTAGAATATGCTATCGAAGTGACTGCAGAAAATGATACAATCAAACAGACCTATAAAGTCAATGTACGTCGCCCGCTGAGCAAAGATGCTACTTTGGATGGTATCCTGTTAGATAGCGTGCTCCTCGCTGGTTATGATCCGGCACAGGAAAAATATACAGTAACCTTGCCGCTTCCGGCAGATGGTGTCAAACGCGCACTGCCACAAATGCCGAATGTGACCTACGTGGCGAACAAAGGTCAGAAAGTGACGGTAGATCCGGGCGAACTTGATGGCGCGAAGACCACCTTCACCGTAGAGAGTGCCGATCGTAGCGACACGAAGTTCTATGAACTGGCGATCAACTCGGAAAAGAGCCGCTGCGTGGACTTGACCGGTATCACCGTGAACAAAGAAGTGGTGGATCAGTTCGAGCCGGGACGTCACTTCTACTCTCGTTCAATCAAGACCAGCGATATCGAAGTGGATTATACTTCCGATGACCGCTTCCAGGTGGTAACGATAACTAAAGACACCGTTGGATTTGATGTTCATGGATTGGATACGATAATCAACGAAATTCGTTGTACGCTGCATGTACAAGCGGAGCACGGAGAAACCGCTGATTATGAAGTAACGCTCTATATCGAGAACCAATCGAACGATCGTACCTTGGCCAATATTACCTTGGATGGAAAGAACTTCGTGGATTTCGAGCGTGCGCTCAATGCAGACCTCACCTTCGATCCGGATGATAACAATTATAAGATATTCCTTCCTGCCGGTACGGCCGTTCTTCCGGAAGTAAATGCACAACTGAAGATGGAAGGCCAGAAAGTGTCTATCAATCAGCAAGGTGACTCGGTATTGCTGAATGTGACCGCCGTGGATGGTTCAAAGAACCAATACGTGCTTTACTTTATAATACCGCAGTCCAAGAATGCGGACCTGAGCATGATCTTCCTCAACGGTGATTCGCTCCCGGGATTCGATCCTTCCTATTACATCTATCAGATTGACCTGCCTGTCGGCACGCACGAGTTGCCGGAAGTGGCAGCGCAGAAATCAGAAGCTGTACAGACTCTCTCGATAGAGATAGACCAGAAAGAATTGCAGGCTACCATTAAGGTGCAGGCGGAAGACCAGTCTGTCCGTGAGAATACTTACTTCGTAGTATTCCACTTCAAGAAGTCAGACGCTGATTCGCTCGCGATGATTTACCAAGACGGTAAGAACTTAGAGGGCTTTACACCGGCGAACACCTATTATGCATTATCGTTGCCTGTAGGTACGGCTGCATTCCCGGACCTCAGTTGGGAGACGGCAGATGATTGGCAGACTGTGACAATGAATACGGTACAGGATACGCTCAATACCCTCATCCGTCAGATTACCGTAATCTCGGAGAGCGGCAAGAAGAATACCTACACCGTATCTTATACGATCGAGAATTCGGCCGTAGATACCCTGCAGATGATCTTTATTGACCAGAAGCGTCTGGAGACCTTCGTTCCGACAACATCGGAGTATCACGTAACTCTCACTGCGGAGTATGCAGCGCAACTGGCAGGCCAAATGCCGGTGGTAGAATACATCGCAGGTGATGAGTATCAGACGGTTATGGTTTCTCAGATGCCGGAAGACTCACTGAGCGGTAAGTCGCTGGGTTACAAGTCCATCATTACGGTTACTGCTGCTACCGGAAAGACACGTACTTATACGATTCACTATCCGGTAGAGCTCTCCACCGACGCAACGCTTAACATGATCAATGTATCCGGTAAGCCGCTGGCGAACTACGATGCAGAGCGCTTCAACTACAAGGTAGAGATACCGAAAGAGGCATCTGTTCCGGTTGTTACGGTCATCAAGAAAGAGGAAGCTCAGGTCTATGAGATCCGCGTATTGGATGACACGGTACAGATTGTCGTTTGGGCTGAGTCAGTCAAGGATAGCGTGATGTACACACTTACCTTCGAGCGACTCAAATCGGCCAACACGATGTTGCGGGATATTATCCTCACGGATGTGAAGACCGGTGAGCGACTCCCGTCGAGTGAGTTCCCGTATCGCCCGGAGATTTACAGTTACATCGTCAATGTGCCGTACGATTCGAAGGCAGAACTCATTTCGCTGATTCCGAGCATAGAGCCGGAGTTCTATGAAGAGGAACAGACAGCGGATACGACCGTTCACTACTTGCCGGATGGCGATATCCAAATCGATGTCACAGTTACAGCGCCGAATGAGGAAGACCAGGCGACCTATTCGATTATCTTCCATTTCGTAAAACCGGCTGATGCAACGCTGGCTTCGCTGACCATTTCGGGTGAAGAGTTCATGGACTTCCGTCCGACAAAGACCGAATATGTCTATGCTCACCCGTATGGAACCGACCCGTCTGAATACTTCTCGGTAGAAGAAGTGGCATATGTCCTCAGTGACTCGCTTGCTGTAGGTTCAATATACATGGATGAGTCCGGCGTAATCAACATCGTGGTGGTAGCACAGGATGGTCGTACAAGCATGACCTACCTTATCTCGCAGATCACAGCCGAGGATGGCGACAATGCCCTCGCTTGGATTACAATCGATGGAGATACAATACCGGACTTTGATCCCGAAGAACTCTTCTATACCTACTATGTCTTTGAGTCCGATATGCCGTCTATCAATGCGGCTGCGCACTCGGAGAACGCAGAGGTGGATAAGGGACGTGTAGCCGTAGGCGACACCTGTACAATTATCTGTACGGCTGCCGATGGCTCGGAGCGCCATTATAAGATTTACTTCGCGATCACAGACGTGAATCCGGGTGAAAAGGCTACGAGCGGAGACGTACTGCTCAAACGCGTACCGGGTGCAATGCAGTTGATGGCCTGTACGGTTCGTCAAGGTGTTACAATCGCCCTGTTCGACCAGAACGGACATCTGCTCTTCACGGACCGTGTTCCGGTAGCGAATCCGAACGATACCGAAATCATCGAAGGTTCCGACCAGAAAGAGTACCTCAATAATGTAGATAATATCCGTTCGGGTCTCATCATCGACATCCAACCCGGACAGCCGTATTTCTACAGCTTCTATTATGATGGCAAGGTGAAACTCTCGTCCGGAAAAATCATGTGCTATTAATTAAAAATAGTATATAATTAGCAAAAAATCTCACATGCCCTTGTGTATGTGAGATTTTTTTTGTACCTTTGCGCCGCAAATTTGTAACCTATGACTGAGCAACGTACCAAGAAACGCATCTTAGTGACCTACATGGAAGCCGGTTTTGGTCACATCACAACGGCGAACTCTATCGCTGATGCCATCGAGGCATTGCATGATCCCAATATTGAACTTATCCGCAAATATACGTTCAAGGAGGATCCTGTGTTGTTGAAGTTGGAGCAGAACTTTGTGAAGGAGGTAAAGTGGGCGAACATGTTCCCGTGGCATACGTATATCCAAATGGCTGCCACGCACATCCTCGGTATTCATAACTCCCTGCCTTTTGTGGCTGCTACCGTCTATCGCCGCGCGCGCAAAAGGTATCTTAAGATGTTGGAACAGGTACGCCCTGATATCATCATTGATACGCATTTCCTGACATCTTTCTTCGCCACGCAGTACCGCGATAAGATAGACCCGCATGTGAGGGTAGTGACCTATGACCCGGACAACAACGTTCATAACTGGTGGAATATCCGTGTAGATAAATTCATCGTCAACTGCCGTCTGGCGTTCCACGATGCTCTGGAGCATGACTTTACGCGCAAGCAACTGATGATTGTTCCTTTCGTGACGCGCAAGGAGATCATGGAAGTGACGGAGAGCCCCGCCTTCTACCGCGAGAAATACCACCTGCCGCAGGATCGCTTCACCGTCATGGTCGCTGCCGGCGGCTACGGACGATCGGGAATGGTGCGCGTAGTAAATTCGCTCATGAAAGTAAAACACCCGATAACTGTGATTGCTATTTGCGGAACAAATACAAGACTCTTCAAACGCCTCCAGAAACTAAAAGCGGAGGTGGCTCCGCGGATTGACTTGCGACCCTATGAATTTGTGCCGCATGTCTATGAACTGAACCGCGCGGCGGATGTCCTGCTCACCAAGGGTGGACCGAATGCTATGTTGGACAGCGTGCTGATGGGAGTACCTGTTGGTGTCTTTTACTGCGCTTCGCCTATCGAATATCAATCCATGCACTTGTTTACATCTATCCTCAACTGCGGACGGTTCCTCAGAACCTCCTACAAGATTATACGGTGGATTAATGATTGTGTTACCAACCCGTCGATCCTGGATATATATAAGGATGCAGCGCAGGAAGTGCGCAGAAAAGGAAACGGCGCAGAGTCGATTGCTAAGTTTATACAATCATACGACGAATAAGAATGAGCAAACAACAGGACATAGCCTCTGAGAACCGCTCCGTGGCTTCCCGCTTCAAACCGTCAATGGTCATTTGGCCTATTCTCTTCGGTTTGGTGGGAGTGGGGTATATGTTCTGGCGGGAGATGCGGAACGGCATCCCTGATGAACCGCTTACGCTGGCGAATCATTGGTGGATATTTGTCATCCTCGTAGTGCTCTTTACCCTGTTCAAAGATTTCTCAGGTATGTACCGCCTGCGGGTGATGTCCGGCATGCCGTTGAAGTTCAGCCAGCTGTTCCGTATCCGCATGTTGTATGAGTTCACCTCGGCGGTCACGCCGTCCGCTGCGGGAGGATCTTCTTTGGAAGTCCTGTTCATTCATCGGGAGGGTATCAAAGTCAGTCGTGCAACCTCCATGACCATCTTGGCGCTCTTTATGGATGAGATGCTGATGATTGTCCTTTTCCCGTTCTTGTTACTCTTGATCCCCTATAGCGAACTCTTTACCTCTGAGGGTTATTTCCAATATGGATACCTCTGGGCGTTTATTGTCGGTTATGCGATGAAGTTCGTTTGGGTGACAATACTCTTCATCGGCTTGTTCTGCAAATCGACCATCATCGTGAAGGTAATTGGTCTGATATTCAAGCTGAAGTTCCTTCGTAAATATAAGATGCGCGGCCTGCGTACGGCTCTGGAGATTCGTAACTGTGCGCGGGAGATACAGCACGAGTCCTTCGGCTACTGGGTGCGTATGACCTTGTCTACTGCCGGCATCTGGGTCTTCCGCTTTTTGATAGCGAACATGGCGATCATGATCTTTAACCCTATGAACGGAGCGGATAACCTGATGTGTTTCGCACGCCAGTATATCTTGGGAATAGTTACAATGATTGTTCCTACACCGGGCGGAAGTGGTTTCGCCGAAGTGATGTTCGATAATTTCTTAACTGAATATATCACGCAGAAAATGTCCACAATGGTCATTACACCCATCTGGCGTTTCTGTACCTATTACTATTACCTCATCGCCGGTGTCATTATCCTGCCTCGTTGGCTTGGTAAAAGCCGCCTAATAACCAAACGTCATGAAAGCAACTGACATTTTATTTTGTATCTTCAATTATCATCAAGCAGCTAACTCGGAGTACTTGTATAATGAACTTCGTCCTACTTTTGAATGCCATATCTTGGATGCTGACAGCGGTGAACGTCCTGCTCCGTGCGGCGGAGATACGGTCTATCTGCCGGATGTCCATTATGGCGGTCTTTTGCATCATGCCGTCACGATGGCGGAGAAGGGGAATTTTCCGTATCTGTTCTTCATCTGCTCGGATGTGATTATCACGCATGAAACCATAGAACAACTCAAGCATATCTTGCTCTCCGAGTCGTTTGAAGGCGTGGGAGTATATTGCCCGTCCCACGCTGATGATTCGTACACATGGGTGGCATGGTCGTACTCACGGCATAGCGGTAAGCGCCGTGAAGTGGCGTTTATTGAAGGAATGATAAGCATGTATTCCCGGGAGGTTTACAAGCAGGTGGAACCGCTTGATGCTAATCCGCATGGCTGGGGACCCGATTTGGTCGCATGTTTCTATGCGCGTCACTGGGGGATGAAATGTGAGATTGATGACCGCATCTCGATAAGCCATCCGAAAGGGCATGTGTACAGAAATACACAAGCGCGGAATGAAGCACGGGCATATATGATGAGTTATCCGGAAGGGTGGGCGATTCGTTGGTACTGGATATTAAGTTCTATCCGAAATGCAGCCATCCAGCTCTTTATATTGCCTGCATCGTACCGCAAGTGGTTGAAGATATTCCTGCCGGTCTATCGTTTCTTCCATAGACACTAAACGTTCAACATTCAACATTCAACGTTCAACGTTCGACGTTACTTCCACCGATACCCTACGCAGAGACTGATGCACTGAGGAAAGATGAGTGCATCGGCTATTTCCTGTCCCTTCATCTCGCTGTAGAAACCGGCAATATCCGACAGACTTATTTTGTATTGCAGGTTGATCTGCATGCCAAACGTACACTCGTAACCTACCGTCACGCAGACACCAAAGTGGTTGTTGTGCAAAGTGTATAGACGGCTGTAGTCGTAGCCGTCCGTCTGGTCTGTGCCGGGACCCGGATCTACATCGTAACTGCGGTATTTGTTGGCGACATTGGAAGCAAGGGTGAAGTGGGTGAAGATACCGCCGCCGAACTGTACATAACCTTGCTGCATATTTCCGAAGCGACCTAAGAAATACACAGGGATATCCATACCAAAGGACCAAAGATGGTTCGTCGTGTCGGTCGCGGCGAAGTAGTTCTCCTGTGCCGTAAGGATGACTTGCGGCTGTATGGAGAAATGCTTCGACAGACGGAAGTCTATGAAACCGCCCAACTCGGCGCCGATACGCATATATGAACTCATCGGACGATGGTTGCGCGTGATGATGAAATTACTCATGTTTGCGCCGGCAAAAATACCACCGGATACCAAACGCGGTAATTGCTCCTGGTCTAATGAGTCTAAGAGACGCTCTGTGTCGAACTCGACTAAATGAGCTTTCACATCTTCTAACTTCTCCTGTAACTTATTGTCCTTTACTTGAGCAGACACGCGTACCAATGGCATGCTCAATAACGCAAGAACTACTAATCCTATTATCTTTATGTCTTTCATTTCGCTCCTCCTTTCATTCTTTCACTCTTTCACTCTTTCACTCTTTCATTCTTTACAGCGAGAATCTCACGGTTACTTTGACACCGTTACGTCCCCATCCGGGGATGCGCCGACGGGCTTGAATCATGATCGGTTCTCCGGTCGCGGGATCGATCATCGGATTGCCGGCACCGTCTAACTGCGGTACTTTGTACGGCAACTCATACTCATTATAGGTAAGACGGCGGATGTAGTCGATACGGATGAATTTGAAGATGTTCTCAAATCCCGCGGTAATCTCCAAATACGGCAACTTGCCGATAGGGGATGACGTCGTGCCGGATACATAGTAGCCGTCCTTGTCGAAGGTGGCTGTCTGCGGAAACTCATACAGCCCGCTGCCCGTCTCCAAGTACGGGTTGTTCTTCTTTGTCAGACCTCCGTAGATTCCGGCGAAACTAACCACTCCGCGCAGTTTGAGTTTGTTGATACCAGGAATGCGGTTTAAGATCCAGCCCTTGAAATAATAAGTCATGTAGAGCGACACGTATTCATCCATCATGAACTCCATCGGCTTCATCAGGTTGAACGCGCGCTGACCCAATAAGATACTTGTTGAGGTCGGAGGGATATGTAATTTTGTAAACGGTACTTGTTGCCAGATGATACCCGTCTGTACGCGCAGATCGAGGTGACCGAAGGCGGAGAACCAGAAACGCTTGTCGAACATCACCTCCGTCTTGTTGTAGAAGAAACCCTTACCGCCGTTGTGACGGTCATCCAGATAACCGATGGTATGCGTCAACTTGATTGTCGGGGCATCTTTCTCAATGGTCCACGGACTCTTGATACCCGCACGGTCCATTCCGATAGTCGACCCCGGCGAGTACTCAAAATCAATCATCGCTTCGTAGTTGCGATAGGAACCGATAGGAGTCGTGCTCTTTGTGTACGACGTGTCTTGTGTTACAGGATCGATATGTTGCGTCCAATCGACACGGTCGTACCGTAAGGCACCGGCAGCGCGGTTGTTCGTGAAGTCGAAATGCGTGGAGAGAATCATGTTGTTGCGCCATTCCTTCATGTATTCCAACTTCGCGTGGAAGACATATTGGGCAAACGGCATAGTCGGGACACCGGTAGGTATGGACATTAATATATTATCCCGTCGTACGACATCTGTCAATTGTCCCGGTTCCTCTATATCATATTGCCCCGTGAGCTGGATATGATGTTTGAGACCGTCATAAGGCTGAATCTTGTGCTTGTTGAAGGAATAAATGATAGTACCGCTGTATTTCGGCAGCAGGTCTTTGGTTCCGAATGCCACATAGCCACGGAAGAAGAACTGGTCGTGAAGTTGAGCGGTTGAAACACCACCGACACGCAGACGGACACCCTCTAACATATTCCAACTGATGAAGTTGTATATCGGACCGAAATCAAACTTACTGAGATACATATATTCCGCCTTCCGCGTCGGGACATACTCTGTCGTCACGGCATTGACAAATAACGCCAGACTGTTGAACTTAGGCGTATTGGTGAACTCGCGCACCAAGTCAACCACCGAACTCTCGTACTTCGTCAGCGGCTCGGGACGCATACTGTCGGTCCAATATCCCTCGAAGACCAATTCGGCCGTGCTGTCGTTTTTCTCTACCTCGGAGGACGCTAAGTTGGAGAATGTCTCTTTCGGCAATGGAGTGTCTAAGTCCCAGGCCGTGTATATCTTCGTCTGACGCGCTAACATGCCTCGTTTGTTGTTGAAGATATAGAACTTTGCGTAAGTCGTAGTGCGATCCGGCGCCCATAGACCATTGTCTAACTGCTTGTAACTGTGCTCAATAGAGAAATTACTAACGAAGTTGAGGTTGATCTCCGGCGGCACATTAATCGTGTATTTCTTTAACCGGTACGTACTGTCATTCACAATGTACAGGTGACCCGTGAAACCATAACTCTCGGAGTTAACCGGAACGAACGCCAAGTCGATACATGGATAACCGTCAACCATAATCGTATCCATGATATAGTACTGGTAGAACGTTACGGCAATAGTGGAACTCAGCGGCGAGACAAAACGGTTGAACAGCAGGTTCATACTGTTGTCGTTGATATCTACATCCTTGAAGATGGCATCGACATTCTTTTGGAACGACTCCGAACCAATCACACTCTCAATACCGAAGATACGTTTTTTGTCCAATACTTTCTTCTCGCGGTGTGGCTTGCGCTGATAGTATTCCGTATTCAGATGCTCACGGATACTCACTGTTACATTCGGATACACACCGGTTGTGTCAATGTATTTCTGCACAAACGCGAAATCTTTCCAGAAAGGCTTGTTCCAGTTGACTTTGATGTTGTCCAGCGCAAACGACATGCGGGCATAACTGTTGGCTTTGTACTGGTCTGCCGTCAGCACGCAGTGCTTGTCTTTGTTGGCAATGACGTTCTTGATCAACTCGACTGCAGGATTGCCTTTGCGCCTGTACTCGCGTTTGCGGTTCTTCGGGGTTACAACGATGTCCTGCAAACCGTACACATCCGGCGTCATCTTTACCTTCACTCCCTTACGGTTCTGACCCTTGCGCAGCGTCAGTAACTCCGTCTTGAAACCGATCATCTGGAAATTCAGCGAAGTGTATCCTTGCGTGTTGCTGATACTGAAATTACCATCTATGTCGGACGTCGTACCTACTTCCGAAGGAACAACACCTTTGTTGGTCGTGGACTTGAGAAAATATATCTGTACAAAAGGTAGGGTCTCGCCGGTGTCACCGTCAACAACCACACCCGATATACTTGTCCGTGTCGGATCTTCCTGGGCCATCACCATCCCGGCGAAGCACAAGAGCATAAATACTATATACCTAAATCTTTTCACCATTTTCACCATTTAGCAAATTCTGTTTGCGTCACCATTCCATCAATCATCATTGTTGTTTCAGGCTTTCTTCGTGTATCATGTCCCATATCTGCATTGCAAACTCTGGTGAGAGTCCTAATCTTTCAACTTTCAACTTTAAACTTTCAACAATAGTCTGATACCGTTCGGGTTGGAAAGGAGCTACACCGTGCGCTTTTTTCCATTCTCCTATCCGTTTGCTTACATCCATTCGTGCCGCAATCGTATCCCATAACTGCTCATCCAACTCGTCTATCTCCGCTCGCAGCCAGTTCAGTTCTTCTTGGCTTTCAGAGGGGCAAATCAGACTAACGAGACACAATCGAGAGACTATCGAGTCGAGGGCGTCTCGTAGGCAAGTCGGGGTAATCTGCTGCTTGTTGTCTGATAGCGCCTTCTCAGGACAACAGTGTACTTCTACCATCGCGCCATCCAATCCCAACTCGGCGATTTTGTTCATCAGAGCCGGCACTTGTGCGGCATCACCGCTCATATGACTCGGATCTAATAACATCGGTATATCCGGCCGCGCCATCCGTACTTTATGCGCCATCGCCCAACATGGCTGATGGTTGCATCCGCGGTGAACAGCGATCACCGGCACGCCCGTTTTCTCCAATCGTTCTATATTCCCCAACCACAACGCTGCATCCGCATTTACCGGATTCTTGATGAGAATCCCTTTCAGTGGTAAGTCTTCAGTCTTCGATTTGAAATCCGAAATGGAGTCTGCCAGGGATTGTATGACAATCGGTGTGGCGGATGACCGTGCTCCTATCCATAGATAGTCCATTCCTGCCTCCAAGGCTGCGGCTACATGTTCGGGAGTCGCTACTTCTGTGGCAACCTCCATACCAAACGCTTGTTTGACTTCGGCTAACCACTCCAGCGCCGGTGCGCCTGCTCCTTGGAACGTGTGCGGGTTCGTACGCGGCTTCCATGCGCCCGCGCGAAAGACCATCCGGCAATCGGCATGCTCATGACAAATGGCGGACAACTCACGCGCTGTCTCTACCACCTGCTCACGACTCTCCGCCGCGCATGGCCCTACTATGTATAACGGATGGCTAATAACTAACTGCTATAACTAACCCCTTAATACGTCACAACTACGCGGAAATTCATCGTGTCCGGCGGAACGATCTTGCCGTCTTTGTAATCGTATAGGTAGTCGGAGTTCGTCACCTGTATATCCATATAACCGACTCCCATGCGGTAGTCGATGCCTTGCGTGTAATGAATCGGTGTGTTTACAGGAATAGTATCCGAGAGGAACAGACTCATCGGTAGCGGCACTTGATATGCATCTGCGGTGCCGTATTCGAACTCGCGGCAAATGGTGAATTGGCCGTAGTTATAGATGTCGGATGTGATCTGCGGCACTTCAATGCGGCAGTAGTACTGTCTAAGCGTCTCATCGAAATTCCAATTGGCTTGGTTCACGGTCAGATCAATGGTCTCATCGTTCGCTTGCAGACGGAAATGCATGCCTTCTGGATTCTGTGGGGCATACAATCGGTCGGAGTTCGTTAATTGGATGTCCACGTATCCGATGCCGAGACGGTAGTCAATGTACTGCGTGTAGAAGTCTATACGCTCTTCTTGTGTCGTTTCGGTCATGAAAATATTCATCGGCAGCGCTACTTGATAAGCACCCGCTTTTTTGTGGTTGAACTCGCGGTTCACAGACCATTCACCGTAGTGATAGACATACGATGTGACCTCCGGCATGTCGAAGCGGCAAAAGAATTGTTTAGCCACAGTGTCGAAAGCCCATTCGTTGGGGTTCGCCTGCAGATCTACAGTTTTCTTGTGGTAATAACACTCAGGTGTGTTGTCTTGACAGCTTACCAGCATCAATCCGCACACGGCAATCAATAAGATTAGTTTGCTTTTCATAAACTCGTATTTTTCGGGGCTTTGTATACAGCCCAAACCTTTGCGCTGCAAAGGTACAACAAAAAAATGATATACGCAAATATTGCGTCATTTTTTCGCGGACTTTGATGATTTTGCTATTTCCAGTGTGCATTTATTTCCCGAATCATTTGCATATGTCAAAAAAAAGCAGTAATTTTGCCCCGCAAAATTGTTGTATATGAAGAAAATGCTATTTTTTGCCGCATTGTGCGTGTCGATGACGCTGGCGGCGCAGAAACAAAATGAGGCGTATTTGGCCTATATCGAGGAATGGAAGGAGACTGCCATTCAGCAACAGAAAGACTATGAGATCCCTGCCGCTATTACCATGGCACAGGCGTTGCTCGAATCTGGTGCTGGGCAGAGTGAGTTGGCCGTCAACGCCAAGAATCACTTCGGTATCAAATGCACCAACGACTGGTTTGGAGGAGTCTATTACCACGATGATGATAGTGAGGGCGAGTGCTTCCGTCAATACTATGATGCGGCGGAATCCTTTAAAGATCATTCCTTGTTCCTACATCGCCCGCGTTACTCTACCTGCTTCGAGATAGCCCCGCAGGACTATGAGGCTTGGGCCTATCGATTGCGCGACTGCGGATACGCGACAGACTATCTCTATGCGCCAAAATTGGTGAAGATTATCGAAACCTATAGATTGGATACACTGACGGAGATGGCCATGAGAAAGGAGGTTGCGCAGCAGGAAGTTGCTACGCAGGATACCATTGCCAAGCCGGAGCAGGGAACTGCCCCGAAGAAACGTCCGTTGAAGGCAACGGTTGTGCGAAAGTCAGAACCAATCATGGTAATCCATAATGATCCGGAACCTCCGTATGTAGAACCGTTGACAGTCAAAGAGGAACGGGATAGCTTCTTTCTTATGCACCCCAAACACAAGTGCAATGGAGTAACATATGTAGTTGCTCGCGAAGAGGATACGTATGCAAATGTGGCCTTCCGGCTGAACGTGCGTGAACGTGACCTGAGGGAAGACAATGATGCTCTCGGCAGAAATCTGCAGAAAGGTGATCGTATCTATTTGTCTGCTAAAAAGAAGGTAGGAGACAAAGATTTTGTATGGACACATACCGGACTATCGCTGTGGAAACTGAGCCAGGACGAAGGTGTGACCATTGAAGCGATACAAAAACTGAATGAACTTGATCCTACCATCCGTAGCTTCCGTACGCGACAGAAAATTTATCTCAAGAAAGTAAAAGAGGATTCGAATGGCGTCCATTAACTCAATGTCCATCGGCGAGGCCCTCGTCAACTATATGCGCGAGAATGGTCTGGAGCAATCCGTACTGGATGTGCAGATTGAAGAGGTGTGGCCGCGTGTGATGGGAGAAACTGTCAAAAAACTGACACGTAGCATCGAAGTACGCGAAGGTGTACTCTATGTGCATGTTAACTCCGCTGCTCTCAAGACGCAACTTTTTGAGAACCGCTTTGAGTTGCTTCGCAAACTCAATGACGCCGTTGGAGCACCTGCCTTGCGCGACTGTCGTATCTTAGGATGATCTATCCCGAAAACATAGAGCAGAAGATAGACTTCACGGTGATTCGTGAAGAGTTGGAGCGTCGTTGCACATCGCCATTGGGACGCGAACGTGTAGAAGCCATGCAGATGGAGACGGATTTCACAAAGGTACAACATCTGTTATGCCTCACGGACCAGATGCGCATGGCTCAGTCTGATCCTATGTTGACCTTCCCCCGCGGTACGATACACGACCTGCGTGAGTCCATCGCCCGCATCCGCATAGCAGGGCTATTTCTTGACGAAACCGAATTGGATGACTTGCGTAAGACCTTATCTTATGCCGCGGACTTGGAGCAATTCTTCGCTGCCCTCGATGACGCGAGATATCCATTGTTGAAAGAACTCGGGGATACCTCCTCACTCGGAACGCTCGGAAACATCGTAAAGGAGATTGACCGGATTCTCGACCGTTATGGTAAGTTAGCTGACCATGCCTCACCGGAATTGGCGCAGATACGTCGTGAGTTGACGAACACGCAAGGAAGTGTCAGTCGTACACTCGCCTCTATCCTTCGCCAGGCGAAAGCAGATGGATTCGTTGACGCAGACGCGGCACCAACCTTGCGAGAGGGACGGCTGGTAATCCCTGTTTCACCCGGATACAAACGCAAGATAGGCGGAATCGTCCATGACGAATCAGCCACAGGAAAGACGGTTTATATAGAACCTCAACAGGTGGTGGATGCCAACAACCGCATCCGCGAGTTGGAGGGTGCCGAGCGCCGCGAGCGCGTGCGCATCCTGCAAGCCGTCACAGACAGTCTCCGCCCTCAGACGGAACTTATCCTCGCTAACCAACGAATGTTGGCGGAGGTGGATTTCCTCAGTGCCAAAGTGTCGCTTGCCCAGACGCTTCATGCCATCCGTCCGGAGT